>JAGGYO010000018.1 GCA_021162505.1 bacterium | reverse complement strand
ACACTCAAAGGAAGAGAATGAAAATTTCCAAAAGGAATTGGGTGAATTGAAGAGTACCATGATGAAAATAACAGATCTTATGTCGGATATTATGAAGATATCAATTGAATTGGAGACCATTAAGGAAAAGAATAATAATATCTTGGAAAGGAACAATGTAGTATCGGAAAAGATCAGTTATCTTGAAAACCTTACCAATGAAATAATGAATATGCTAAAAAAATGAATGAGCAAGTAAAATATCATGATCTTCTTTTTATTAATTTAATAAAAACTTTTGAACTATCTGCGAATGTTTCTCTTGGCCTGATCGAAGATCCCGTATCCAAAAGCAAAAAAATGGATCTACAACAAGCAAAATACTATATTGATCTTTTGGAAATGCTTAAAGCGAGAACAAAGAAGAATAATTCAGATGAAATAGAAAGATATTTAAAGGAAATGATCTTACAATTACAAATGAAATATATTGAATTGACCTCGAATAACACAGATAAAAAAGGGGAAATTTAATTAATTTTTATGACACTGGTTTCAATTCTCCTATAATGTTCTTTGGCTCTTGTCGCTTTGTTTCTATCTCCATTTAGTAAGTAATACTTTTCAAGAAGTTTTAAATAGAGATTCTCATAAAATAAATATCTATACTCCTGGGCGTACATAGCTGCGATTTCCATATTCTTGACAGCTTCTTTTAGTTGAACTTTTCCGAAATGTATCTTTCCCAGTAAAAAATAGTAAAAAAGACGATCTTCATTTTTTCTAATCTTTCTAATATTGATATTTTCAAATTTCTCTAGTGCTTTATTATAATGTCTTTTTTTATAAAGGAAATAACTTTGAGCAAGGAAATATTCGTGATCGAGAGCATAATCTCTTTTAACCTCTTTTAAGATCTTTTGAGCCAATTTGAACTCATTTTCCCTTATAAAATTTTTTGTGTACTCAATCATTGCCATATATGTGCTATAGGTAAGTCCCAATCTTTTGGTAATTCTCATATTTGTTAAAAAATCGGTCATTGCCAAACTATATTTTCCGCATAGACTCAACAATTTTCCGCGTCCGCCATAACTTATTGAAAGTCCGTAGTCATCGCCGATCTCATTCTTTTTCTCAAGCGACCTATTGTAATATTCCAAAGATTTTTTAAAATTTCCCAGCGTATATTGTATCCTTCCTTGAATATCATAGATCTTGGCTAAATTCTTCATAATTACTTCTATATCTTGGTGTTTTTCTAGTACTTTTTGATAATATTCAATATTATTTGATTCTTCATACTCGGTTTTCATGTAGAAATCCTTAATAAGGTCCAAATATATATTTTCGGAATAACTAATCTCAAGTACAGCAGCATCATTTAGATTCTCTTTCCAATAACACATTCCTAAATGCCTGTGAGCACGCGCTATTAACAATTTCTCTTCATTTGGAGATGACAATACCATTTCTGAAAGTTTTTCTGAATCATGAAATGATTTTCTATAAAAATAATAAAGCGCCTTTTCATTAAGAAATGACGCCGGTAGCGGCAATTCATATTTTGATGATAATTCTTCAAGTTCTTTTATTTTGTGGTATGCAGAGGGCATTTTACGCATTTTCAATAGAAGTTCAAGGGTCTTCAGACCTGCATTAAATCTAAAATTAGGATCATTTGATAATATTTCACTTTTTCGTAAATTCTTTAAGCTCTGTTCCCAGGCATGTTCCTCCTTGACCTTAAAATAATTGAATCCCCTGATATAATGAATAATACCCTCATTAAAAAGACCTACAAAAGCTTCAACAACCTGGTGGTCAAACAATATGCCGGATTTCTTTATAATGAAATTCAAAGCATTCCTTAGGGTTCTTTGCGTTTTATATATCCTATTAGTGGTCATGGCATCGAAGGTATCAGCAACTCCAATAATGCGGGCGCCTAAGGGAATACTTGTGCCTGATAGACCATCCGGATATCCGCTTCCGTTCCATCTTTCATGATGATGTTTTATCATAGAATTTATATGTGATAGGAAGTGATAGTAACCGATTATATATTGTGCATAGATAACATGCTGCTGCATAATGGTCCTTTCTTCATAATTCAATTTTGCCCTTTTCTTTAATATCTCTTCGGGGACACGAACCTTTCCAATATCGTGTAATAATCCGCCGAAATAGATATTTGAAAGCGTTTCTCCGCTAATACCCATTCTTTTGGCAATCGCCACGGAATATTCTTTTACTCGCTCTGAATGACCCAAGGTATAGATATCTTTTCCTTCAATTGAGAGTGTAAGATATTTAATGGAAAGAGAAAATAGTTCTAAGGAATTAATCCCCAAGGCTTTGGTCATAAATTGATTTCCTCAATATATTTGTTGAATAGATCCATATCTAATAGGTAATAAGATTTATCTTTATAAACAAAATATCTATTTAAAAAAACAAATTCAGGATTATCAACATTTTTTATTTTAATTAATTTTCTATGTATAATATTGTCTATTTGATGAAATTCAATTGAAAAATATCCCCGTTTAAAAATAATGAGGTTCAACTTATTCCTTGTTCTGTCTGTAATATCTCTTGAAAAAGACAATATATTATAGACCGAACCATTATGCATCATAACTCCCCAGAGAGGATATGGCAGTCCTTTTAACGATCTGGAATAATGTCCCCTGTTTACACTATCAAGTTCGATTGTTGATATGGCATATCTATTCTCATCAATGGTGAAAAGAAGTATTGTATCATTACTGCTTGAAAGGCCAGTCTCTTGAATTTTTTTTGCAATCTTTTTTGTTCTCTCTTCTAATTTTTTACTTTTTTTTAACATTTTTACTCCGTTTACCAATTACCTTTTTCACAATGCTTTCAATATTATATACGGGATAGTTCTCGGTTGTAACGAGATATTTTATAAATTCACTCCTTTTTATTGATTCACTTGGGATCTCAAGATCAGGATCTTTAATATTATAATTCCCTATTAATTCATCGACCAATATTCCAATATCATGGTTTTTTAAAAGAACCATAATCTGTTTTTCATACTCCGTGTCATATTTCCCTGCCAATAACTTGGTTATATCTACTAATTGAAAATTGTCTCCTCTAAAAATAAAATAACCCAGCGTATATCTATTTTGACCTAAATACTCTTTATATATCACTGTTTGTGACACAGCCCTTACTCCCATAATATTAAATCCGAAATAAGATCGACCTATTCGGCATTTAACTACTTTCATTGATCTCCTTTATTATTATCTCGTATAATTCTTGGAGTTCAAATGGCTTTTTCAAAAATCCCTTAGCACCGATCTTTATCGCTGTAATGGTAGCAGCTCTTGCATCCCGAGTAGATGTGAGGTAAATGGGTATATTCTTTGTATTTTCATTCTTTCTCAATTCTCTTACCAATATATATCCTGTTTTGATCGTTCCGCGAAGTATAATATCAGACAAAATAAAATCTATCCGCTGGGCATCCAGAATCTTGAGCGCTTCATCAACATTATCTGAGGAGAATACCTTAATTCCCTTGTTCTCCAAAAAGTTCTGTACAAGGCGGACCAGGGTTAAACTGTCTTCAACATATAAAATATTCATTAAAATCCCTCCTTTTCCAATTTTTCTAATTTATGTTTAGCAAAATATATTATTTCATCAATATCTAAATTAGGTATGATAGCTTTTACCTTCGCTTTGATCGTTAGATTTTTATTTACAATAACATTTTTATAATATTTTTTTGATATACTGTAAAATCTTTTCTCTTCATATAGAAATGCCAAATAATACTCACAGATTATACAAAAAGGGTTTAGGAATAAAGCCTCTCTAAAATACTTGATACTATCATCAATAAGGCCTTCTTCAAAATAAATGACCGCCATAATGATATATTT
>JAGGYO010000195.1 GCA_021162505.1 bacterium | reverse complement strand
TTATTGCTTTCTCTAATACGGTGGAGTATAAAAATATCGTTCTTAACAAACCGGATGATTATAGTTTGTCGAATAATGAGATCTTTGCCTTTAATGGATTTTTTAAAGAGCTTTTGGAGGAATTCTATTTACCAAAAGATTTAAAAGTGAATATATCTTTTATTAATAGGGATAATATTAAAAAGATCAATGGAATAAATAGAGAATTCGTTGAGGGTTTTGCAGTCCCTTCCCAAAATAAGATCTATATTCTTTTACCCTTGAAATTCACCGATTTTCCAATAAATAATTTAGATAACCTTATCTATCATGAGATGGTGCATATTGTTCTTTACCAATACATGAGGGGAAAACCAATTCCCTATTGGTTGAACGAAGGTCTTGCGCAGTATTTAGCTAATAACCAACCGGGAAATATGCGATTTTCCATGAGCGTTGTTCTTAAAAGGTTCCCTGAATTTAAAAATATATCGGATAGAAGTTTTTATAAAAAGCCATTTATCAATTATCCATATTCCTATTATTTTGTAAAATATTTGGATGAAAAATATGGATTTGAAAATCTATTAAAATTTCTAAAAAGCTTTAAGGTCTCACAAGATATTTCATCAAATTTCCTTTCTGTTTACGAGCATAGTATGTCTTATGACGAATTAAAGTTTCACCTTTATCTAAAAAACCAGATAAGTTTTGTTATAATATTTACACCCCAATTTTTTTTCACATTGGGATCATTTATACTGACCTTAGCATATATTATCTATCTTATTAGAAGAAAAAAAATATTAAAAAAGTTAGCTGCGGAGGAAGATGAATAAAAATATATCAATTTTATTAATTGCCCTTTTGGTCGTTTTAATAGGTGCTTTTCTTGTAGGAAGGTTGCCCGGCGAACTTAAACAAAGAAATTACACCATTTGCATAGCCGAAGACAATAATAATTACAAAGTATTAAATAGTGATAAAAAAATAATAAGTTTTCATGAACTTCTAAAAATACACGATTTTAAAGATGTTGCAGGAGTATTTATTGAACCCGCAGTCGTTAAAAATAATCCTAAAATGATCTATGAAAGATTAAAAAAGTATGATATAAAAGTTATTTTATTAGAACGGATCCGTTTTCCCGACTATGGTGAATTACCTGAATATTACGCTAATTTACAATTAGTTCGGGGACATAAAATTCCCAACAATGAATGGTTAAAGTTTAACGATAGAAAAAAGATTTTAAGATTTAGACGAGCAATTATTGAGAGAAATGCCAGGGTCATATTTCTGCCCAAAGATTCGTCTTATTTTTTAACAAAATTAGGGGAAAAAGCAAATCCTTATAAATTTACTAATAAAGTCACAATACTACATTTTTTTACGAATAATATATTAAGCAGGCTCATTATCTTGTTAATGCTTATTCTTTTGGTTGTCATGGTAGATAATACATTATTATTAAAGAAGTTTGTAATTCTTTTCTCGGGTGTTTTATTACTCTATCTTATATTTTCATGGGCATGTCTTGAATCCCGTATCTTAAATTTTTATATTATTGTTTTTATTTCCGTGATCTTTTATAAGTATACCGAGAACATTATTATCAATGAACAAATAAATTTTTATATACTTACCTTCTTGAGTTTACTATGGGGATTATCCATATATGCTGTTTTTTCAACAAAGTTGTACTATCTTTACCTTTTACGCTTCAGAGGGATAAAACTATTTCTTTTATTACCCATATTAATAAGCACCATTCAAATAGTCATTTATTTATATGTCAAAAAGATACAGCTTCGAAGATTCTTGGGGATCGTAATCGCTTTTTTTATTTTAGCGCTATTTTTTCTTATTATGAGAAGCGGGAACGGAAAGTTCTTATATTCAGGTTTGGAAGAAAAACTCCGTGATTTTTTTGAAATACATCTGTTTGCTCGACCAAGATTTAAAGATATTTTTGGACATGCTATTTTACTTTATTCATTGTATAAATTTAAAGGCAACCCGGCATTTATTATTTTGATCCCCATTGGCTTCATTGGTCAGGTGTCCATGATGAATACTTTTTTACATTTTAATCATCCCATTGGAATTTCCATTTTACAAAGCATTTATGGTATAATGATAGGGGTTGCTCTGGGATATATGACAATTGGTTTAGATAAGTTGTTTAATAGGAAAAGGTTATGAAGAAAATATACACTATTTTATTGGGATATTTTGGTAATGGGAATATAGGTGATGAATTGATACTTGATGGAACTTTGAAAGAGAAAAGGTATAAAAATCCTGTGATCATTTCATCTAATCCTTGGTTCCATCGGGATAAATATAATATTCGTTCCATTTATAAATATAATTTTATGTCTATTATTTGGATATTTTTTAAAACAAAGGAGTTGGTTATACCGGGCGGCGGGATCTTTCAAGATATTTCTTCATCCAGATCACTTTATTATTATTTATTTTTTATTATATTAGCAAAAATGTTCGGGATAAAGGTTATTGTAAGAAATGTGGGTGTCGGCCCATTTGTGAATTTCTATAATCGAAGTCTAACACGAAGTGTGCTTAAAATGGCGGCATATTTAAGTGTAAGGGACAGAGTATCTTTAGATATTCTGAACATTAAGAAGGCAAAACTTAATTGTGATACCATATATGAAGTCGAAAAATATTATGAAAAAGGTAGTCATATTGGAAGCGATAAACTTACAATTGGTTTGAACTTAAGAAAATGGCAAAATATCAAAAGGATAATTAAAGAACTCGGTTTTGCATTATCAGAATATAAAACAAACGAAAAAATTAATTTTTTACTGATCCCCTTTTTACCTAATGATGAAAAATATTTAGAAAAGCTCTATCAACATATAGGTGAAAACGCTTTCATGGTATGTGCAAATCCTGAAAATATTTTTACCGTTATAAATCAATGTGATATTTGTATAGGTATGCGTCTTCATTTTACCGCGATTGCAGGTCTTTTGAATAAACCTGTATTGAATATTACATATGATTCCAAATGTAAAAATGCTATAAAAGAAAACCCAAATGTCCATTTCGTTTCAGTAAAAGGAATAAAAGCCACTTCAATAAGCAGAAAAATACGAACCATTTTGGATGGTATTAGATGAAAATCCTCTATATTACAACTGATTCACATCTCGCCGGTACGGAAAAAAACATTTTAAATTTAATGAAATATATGAAAGCAATAGGGAATGAAATAGAATTGCTTACATTGATGGGAAACGGAGAATTAATAAAAGAGGCAAAAAAAATAGGGATAGAAGCTGATAACTTAAAATTGAAAAAAAATAATATTTTTAAATACGGTAAGCTCAAAAAGGCATTGAGAAAGGAAAAATATGACATTATACACTCATTTCTATTTCACGCAAATATTTTATCAAGGATTTTTAAACCGAAAGGCGTTAAATTAATTAATAGTTTTAGAAGTGAAGATAAGTGGAAAAAATGGTATCACTATGCCTTGGAAAGATGGACAATAGCAAAGGTTGACGATTTTACTATTAATTTTCCCTGTTTCGATGAATTTCAAAGGAAACATAGCATCAAAAAAAATATTATTTACATTCCCAATGGAATAGATGTCAAACAAGAGAACCTTTATAATGCACAACCTTTTATTGTTAAATTAATTGGTAGATTTCATGAAGTAAAGCAGCACATTCCTCTTATGAAAAATTATTTGGAGCATAATATAATGAACAAAGATATTAAGTTTCAATTTATTGGGAGAGGTCCTTTAAAACACAAAGTTGAAAATTTTATTATAAAAAATAATTTAGAGCATGTTTTCAAAATAGAGCCCTTTAAAGAAAAGGAAAGAGAACTATATAAAAATACAAGCACTGTTATCTGTGTCTCCAAATACGAGGGTTTTCCTAATACCTTACTGGAAGCGAGTTCCTATGGTATACCTACTGTATCATTCAATGTTGGTGCTGCAACTGATATTATTGAGAACGGTAAAAACGGATTTTTAGTAAAGGATTTCAACGAGTTATTTGATAAATTAATAGAATTAAAAAATAATCGGGAAATTTATAAGAAAATGAATTTCAAAAGAGTTAAAGAAAAATTTTCACTTGAAAAAATAAATAACAAGTTTTTGGATTTATATATGTAGACCGTGGTCAACCAGCGTCCCTATTTTTAAATATCTTTGAAATAGTGGTGTAGCGTTTGAAATTTTTGAAATAGACAATAGCAATATAAATAAAGAAAGGTACAAAAATAATAACGCCAATGGAACCGGTAGAAAGAAAAGAATCGAATAATCCGTGAAGTCCCGCAGCCAATAGAAGGGCAGGAAGAGCACTTCCCTTTCCGCTCAATTTCTTTTTTATCAAAGCAATACCTATGAAGGATGTAAAGGTTAAATGTCCCAATATGGAAATGAACCCTCGCAATAATATGATTTTTACTCCATAGTGCAGTATATAAAAAACATTTTCCAGAGTTGCAAATCCCAGGGCGACAATGGAAGCATATAATATACCGTCACTTATTTCATCAAAGGAACTTTGTTTGTAAACATAATTTCTCAATACATAAAATTTAGCAAATTCCTCGGCGGGTCCCACTATTAATAAAAAATATGCTATGGATTTCGAGGGGATAATATAATTTCCCATAATTTCCAAGATCATTGCTATAAATGTTGAAAGCATCCCGAAAATAAAGGTATAGATCAAAACTTTTCTTGGTTCTTTTTCATATTTGTCCATATGAAGAAAATATAATATCCAAAAAAAAGAAGGTGCAAGGACGATCGCCAGAATGATCAGAGGCATTTTTTATAAAACCGTATTGAAGTAAGAATTAGAGATCTACATCTTCTCATATCTAATT
>JAGGYO010000040.1 GCA_021162505.1 bacterium | reverse complement strand
TGTTAATGAAGTATATTGTAGAGGCTGTAAAAAATGTTAGATAAAATAGAAGATGCTCTTAAAGATTTTCAAAACGGTAAAATAGTTATTATTGTTGATGATGAGAATCGGGAAAATGAGGGTGATTTTGTTGCCAGCGGGGAATTAGCAACCCCCGAGAATATTAACTTTATGGCAAAAGAGGGAAGAGGATTGATCTGTACACCCATCTCAGAAGAAATTGCTCAAAGGTTGAATTTATATCCAATGGCAACCGAGAATAGGGAAGTGGAAGGCGCGGATTTCAGGGTGTCTGTTGATGCAGCGAAAAATATAACTACCGGGATCTCCGCTTATGATAGAGCAACGACGATCAAGATCATTGCAGATAGGGATTCAAAGCCAAATGACCTCTTACGCCCGGGGCATGTATTCCCATTAGTTGCTAAGAGATATGGTGTTTTAAGAAGAGCCGGCCACACGGAAGCATCAATTGATCTTTGTAAACTTTCCAAACTTACAGAAACCGCGGTCATTTGTGAGATCATGAATGATGACGGCACTATGGCGAGATTACCACAATTAAAAAAAGTAGCGAAAAAAAATGATATAAAAATAATTTCTATTGCTAATCTTATAAAATACAGGATCCAGCGTGAAAAAACGGTAAAAAAAATAACAGAATTTAAATTGCCCACCAAATGGGGTAATTTTAAGGGTATTCTTTTCTCAACGCTTGATGGTTCGCAAGAACATCTTGCAATGGTAAAGGGTGAAATTTTCGGAAAGGAAGATGTTCTTGTTAGAGTACATTCGGAGTGTTTAACGGGTGATGCCTTGGGCTCTCTTAGGTGCGATTGCGGTCCACAACTTCACCATTCAATGGAAATGATTGAGGAAACGGGTTCCGGCGTAGTGCTTTATTTGAAGCAAGAGGGTAGAGGCATTGGCCTGCATGCCAAATTAATGGCTTACCGTTTACAGGATGATGGCATGGATACCGTTGAAGCCAATGAAGCATTGGGCTTTAAAGCCGATCTCAGGGACTATGGTATTGGTGCACAAATATTAAAGGAACTTGGATTATCTACCATTAGATTGATCACGAATAATCCCAAAAAGATAATTGGATTAAAGGGTTATGGCTTAAAAGTAACGGAGAGGGTTCCAATAAATATAGAGCCCAATAAATATAATAAAAGATATTTAAAGACCAAAAAAGATAAGATGGAACATCTTTTTAATGACGAATTTTTTAAGGAGGATAAAAATGAGAATAATTGAAGGGAAATTTAAAGGCGAGGGAAAGAAAATTGCTATTATAATAAGTAAATTCAACAATATTATTACGGAAAAGTTATTGAATGGTGCCATTGACGGTCTAATAAGAAATGGTGTTTCAAAGGAAAATATATCTGTATACTGGGTTCCGGGAGCATTTGAAATACCTTTATTGTTATCAAAGCTCACTCGTAATAATAAAAATTATGATGGCATTATAACGCTTGGAGCAGTAATAAGAGGAGAAACTCCGCATTTTAATTATATAGCTTCTGAAACTACAAAAGGTATAGCACAGATTGCTTTACATAGCGATATTCCAATTTCTTTTGGTGTTCTTACTACGGATACAGTTGAGCAAGCCATTGACCGCGCGGGCGCTAAAGCAGGTAATAAGGGCTTTGACGCTGCATTATCATTACTTGAAATGATGGATCTTTATAATAATTTATGATCATAAGTTTTACCGAGGGTAGGAGAATCGCTCGGGAATCAGCCCTTAAGATCTTATATGCGCACGATCTTGCAAATGGCGATATAAATGTGCGTATATCGAATTATTATAGTTATTTTTCCAATGATAATGATACCGGAGTAATAAAAGAGTATACCTTGATCCTTGTTCTTGGTGTTAATGAACATAAAGAAGATATTGATAAAATTATTGTAGAGTATTCTGAAAATTGGGAAATAGACAGAATGCTTACTGTGGACAGAAATATTTTACGGTTCGCCATATTTGAGCTTTTATACATTGAAGAAATTCCGCCCATAGTATCCATAAATGAAGCTATTGAAATAGGAAAAAAATATGGAAATGTAGAATCAAAAAGATTTATTAACGGCATTTTGGATAATGTTCAAAAAGATATTAAAAAGGATAAAAAATGAAAATAGTCATTATTTCGGATGTTCACGGGAATTTGCCCGCTTTGGAAATAGTAATTGACGATATCAATGAAAATTTTTCAAATGTTGATCTGAAGGTAAACCTAGGCGATATTGTAGGTTATGGTGCTTTTCCCAATGAGTGCATAGAGATAATAAAAAATGAATTTGATATTAGTATTATGGGAAATCACGATTATGCTACTTGTGATTTAATGAAGTATGATTTTTTTAATCCTTTCGCTAAAGAAGCAATTGATTTTACAAAGCAAAATATTTCTGAAAAAAGCAGAAAATTCTTATGTGACCTACCCTTAAAATATGAAACGGATAATATTATATTCGTTCATGCTTCCCCTGTTTTCCCGGATAATTGGTCCTATATTTTAACCAAAGATGCTGCTAAAGTTGTATTTCTCCTGTTAGAAAAGGATTTCGCATTTATCGGTCATTCTCACTATCCAACCGTATTTGTTCAGAAAGATAAAGAGATAATTACAAAATATTCAGAGAATATCATATTTAAAAAAGGTGAAAAAGCCATTATAAATGTTGGTTCTGTGGGCCAACCCCGAGATCGTGATAGTAGAGCATGTTATACTGTTTTTGATACTGAAAAAAATGAATTGATCTATAGACGCTTAGAATATGATATTTCAAAAGCCAAAGAAGCCATTATTACCTCCGGGTTACCGGAATATTTGGCCAATCGATTAGATCGGGGAAAATAGATCTATTATTGAACTTTTAAATGAATACTCTTCCAAGTAATATTTAGGGAATTTATTTATTTCTTCTATCTTTCTTAAAGCGCTCCAATCCACTTCTTGCCCATTTATATTCCCTTCAAACTCTCTTATATTCTCTTTTTTATCCAAAAGGTTTTTTAAAAAATCAGTTATTGTAAAAAAAGCGGGTTTGCTTACCAAATTCCACAAAGCCGGTGCATATTCTCCCTTTTTCCGCTCTCCCATTATGTCATCTACTAATTTCAAACTCTTTATATAATCATGTAGAATATGGTGAAGTATTTCCTCGCTGCCGATTATATTTAAATTATTATCAATAGAGCCATAACTCAATTTATTGGCAGTTCTCTCATTGAATATCTCCAGAGTTTCTCCGTTTAAAAAAGATTTAAATTGTTCCAGATCACCATTGCTTTCAATGAAAACGATAAATAGATAAAATATTCCCCTTTTCTCAACAAAGGTCCAAAACTCCTGCATTTCTTTTAGTATTTCCTGAGATACATTAAGTTCCTCCTCATCTAAAACAAGTTTTATATCTTCTTCATTAATAAACAAGACATAATGATAAAAGAATATTGTCTTTCCTTCTTTCAATAAATTATAGAAAGCGTCGTATATGATATTGAATATTTCTAAAAGAAGAAAATCATTAAAATCTAGTATTTCCTGATATTCATAGTAATTACTGAATGTTAATGAATGAGAATATTCCAAAAGATTGGGTATCATTGTTAGGAAAGTTTCTTTATTTTTTAAAATTTCCAATATCTTGAAAGAGATCTTATTTAATAAAAAATTGAGTGTGGGTTCTTTATAGTGACCTTTGTGAAGTTTTATAAGAATATCGTTCTTTATATTATCAATTCCCCCAATGGCATTATCCACAATTCTTTCCAGTTTCCACAACCCCTTGAATCGTTTGGATAAAAAATAACCTAATATTTCGTTGTTAAAATCTTTATAAAAGCTATTAAAGTCTCCGTCTTCCTTTGATGCCAAAAATTTACATAATTTTTTGTTTAATTTATTAATCTTTTGATTTATCGAGCTCATACTTAAATAATTTTTCTAACTCCAATTTATTGAAATATCTGATCTCTTTAATAATAAACACAAGAAGAAGTATTGCTATGAGTGCTATTAATAAAGCCAAAACTATATGGAGATACCATTGCTTTTCCCAATATTTTAAAAGATCTATGGTATTGCCTTCTTCGTCAACCTTAAATCTGGGATTTTTATGCTCTTTTATCACCTCTCCATATTTATTCATGATCTTTACTCCATTAATAGTAGAAATAGATCTTGATGCTGTTCCTATTTTTGACATTTGTTCTCCCACTAAAATAAGACCTACGAGTATGATTACAAAAAAAAGTATCCAGAAAATTACCTGCGTTCTCTTGATCCGATTGATCGCCTCAATGTCCTCAATTCTCTTATCAATCATAATCTCCTCCTAAATATTATACTTCATTTTCTAATGATCTTATCTGTTTTCTCAATGCTCTCATTGGAGTTGAGATCAGTCACTTTTATTTTAACAGTATATGGTCCGTAATCCACTAAAGAAAGAATATCGAATATATAATTTGGCGTAATCACGGGAATTGAAGCTGCATCTACCTCATTTACGATCTCAAAATGATAGATATGCTTATTCTTTGCGTTAAAGATATCGTACTCTACTCCATATTTATAAAATTCGTCTTCATCCGGTGTTAAACCATATATTTCAAAATAAAGTCGCGGGTAGTTATTACCTTCAATATAATTTCCGCTTATGGGATATATTTTTAAATTATTGAATATAAGGTATTTATAATCATTGGGTTCTGCTTTTTTTATATCGGTTTTCGCCCAAAGGAGCGATGAAACATTGAATTTAGAGAAATTGGGAGAAGTTTCTTCAAAATCGAAAGTACTTACTTTTTTCGATAATTGGTCTGTTACATTAACAATATACTTATATTTTGTATCGTTTGGAATATTCGCGTCATAAAAGTTTAGAATGAGAGCATCTTCTTTTATTACCTGGAAATTAACAATAGATTTCCAGCTATCCTTTTTTATCACTTTATCACCATTATATACTACAACATCATATTTTAATTTAACACGATAATTTGACTGACCTTTTTTGGTGGAAAATTTTTCATATTTCAAGGATGAAAGCGGGATGGAAATATAACTTCTTAAATATACACCTTCTGTATTAAAATAAAAATACTCGGTCTTTACCGAATAAAGGAATTTTCCTTTAATGTTCTGATGAACATCACTAAATGGAATCATATTAAGAGCCATGAAGATCGCAAGAAGTAAGAATAATTTTTTCATCCGTTCCCCCTATTTAGTAGGTGCCATAAAAGGGTATTTTGAAGATGTTTCAATTGGAAATTCCTTTTTTGCAGGATCATCTCTATAGTACCCTATAGCAGGTTTATATTTTAAAGTTTTGGCAGCACTTTTGCAAAAATCGTCAAATTCCTTATTATTGCTGGATTGAAAAACACTTGTGGTTTTAACCACTCCATCTTTCCCAATATTTATCTTTATTACGCAAAGTCCGGTCCCCTTGAACTTAGCGGGATAGTTACTTGAGCTATAAGGCGCTATCAGTTCTGCATTTTTTGTTTTTTTGATCCTTCTTGTCTGAACCGGCTTTGGAGTTACTTCAATTTCAATTGGATTATTAATTAGCTCTACTTTCGTTTCCTGTGTGATCTCATATGCGATTTTTACATTATTTTTGAATTCTGCAAAAGGCTGTTCAAGTTCAAGCTGTTTCAATGAAAGATTTGTCGCATCATCCGGTGTTTGAACCTTATTTATAAGTTCTCTCAAATTTTCCAACCCACTATTTAATGACTTTTCAAGTTCGGCTATTTTTCTCCGCATTGTCTTCTTAATCTTAGTGCTTTTTTTAACAGTACGGATGTTGTTCTTATTTTCTTCAAAATATTTATTAACATTATCAATATATGCTTGGGTTTTCTGAATGGAGATTTTAATGTTCTTACAATCATCCATAAAACAGGCAATGTTATTTTCAAGATTCAAATATTTCCTTGATTCCGTGTCCTTATCGAATTTAAAACTCTTATCTTCATATTTTTTTATGATCTCGTCTAATTTAGCTGCTTCTTTTGCATAGAGAGCGACAATCTTGTCATTATCTTTATACTCTTGTTTTCTATCTTCTAATGTTTTTTTTAATGTTTGAACCTTTGAAATATACTGTTTCCTCGATCCACCACCGGAATTCAATAATCCGTAGATGAGGATCAATAATCCAAGGGCAATGACAATTATCTCAACAGTAACGATAGATTTTTGCGTCTTGTTCATTACACACTCCTTATTATTACTATTCTATGATTTTTTCTTAAAAAATTCAAGTATTTTTAAAATATTTTTAAAACCCAAAAAAGGTAAGTAGAACATTATTGTAATCATTAAAAAAAATAGGGCTATTAATAAGCTCGAAAAGAACTCATTTTTTATATGTATAAAACCTATTATATAGGGCTGAGACCAAAACATACCTAAAGCAGAAATAACGGTTACGGGTAAGAGTTTGAAAAATGGTGAAAAATTTAGTTTTAAGTGCAATTTTCTCTTTAAATAAAGATTTAAAAAGAAAAAATTTACCGAGGCGGATATTGTCGACGCTAAAGCTAAGCCGGCGGCACCCATATATGGTATCAAAATGGCGTTCATTTCAATGTTCAATATCATAGCAACAGAGGTAAAGATCACGGGATATTTAATGAGTTTGTGAGCATAAAATGCCTGTGAAAAAAGTTTCACATATGAATAAAAGATGAGACCTATAGAATAAAAAATAAATAAAGAATTGGTTATTTGTGCCGAGAGTTCTGTGAATTTACCTCTTAAAAATAAAAATTTTATGATAAAAAGCCCGCTTCCTATAAAATAACTTGAAATGGGCAGAATCACATATGTCAATGTTCGCAAACTCTTGTTGAAATCATTGGTTATATCTTCCTTTTTTGTAACCTTCTTTGAAAAGATGGTTAACGATACCGTGGCAATAGAAACAGAAAAAATACCCAGGGGTAATTGAATTAAACGGTATGAATAATACATCGCAGAAATTACTCCCATTGAAATAAACAAGGCAAAAAAATTATCAAAGAGAATATTTATCTCCATTATGGCTTGTCCGAAAATAGCGGGTACCAGCAAGCGGAATAAGCGCTTTATATTGATCATCTCTTTTTTGAGATTGAAAACAAAAGCCCGTTTTAATTTTTTTGCCTGAAGGAACTGATAGGTGAGTTGGAATCCCCCTGCCAGTAAAACTCCTGCGGATGCAAAAAGTGTTCTATGCTCAACATTCTTTACTTTCAATAAAAATACTAATATCAATATGAAGATAATATTATAGACTACTTGTCCTGCTGCGGGTTTACCAAAAGAATTATTTGCTTGCTGTAATGCCATGAAAAATGCTGCAAGTCCTACAAAACTAAGATACCAAAATGTAATGCTCAATGCATGGGATGCAACGGCTATAAATTCTGGATTGCTTTTTGCGCCTATTGCTACTAATTTTACCAATGGCAGAGAAAAAATACTTCCGAAAAAGGAGATGAGTATAAGGATAAAAGAAAATCTTAAGAAGAGATTTCCTAAGAAATATCCCTCATTTTTATTATCACCTGTAACATATTCTGAATATATGGGTATAAATGCAGATGTAAATGCACCTTCTCCCAAAAGCCCTCTAAAAGTGTTGGGGATCTTGAATGCCAGGTAAAAAGCATCTCCATAGAAGGTGGTACCAAAAAGAAAAGCCAACAAGATATCTCGCAGAAAACCGAATAATCTGGAAATAAGAATAACTATGCTCATAATAAATGAATTATGATAAAAGCTTTTCTTTGACATTTCCCTTTTCCATATAGTAGATAATATTTTCCACTTTTATTTCCGTAAGTATATTTTTCAATTTTTTATAGACCTTTATTCTCAATTCATAAGGGTATCTGTATTTTTGGTCTTCTCCGGGATAGAATTCCCCGTGTAATTTTCCCTTCAATGAAGTTCTATTAATATCCGCGAGAAATTTTACAAAAAGATTTTTTTCCAGGCGAAGCATACCAAAGCCAAATAAAAAAACACTATTAAAATTCTCATTGATAAAAACGGCTATTTTTTCATAATCTTTCAAGTACCCTTTATAGAGAATAATCGGATCAAACACCATCCCAATATCATATCCATTGCCTTGAAATTTTTTTAATGCAGATAGACGATCAAACACATTTGAAGTGCCTTTTTCCACTATTTGATTTATGATCTCAGGTGTGATGGTAGCGGTAAATACGATATTTTTCGGCGGATTAAATTTTAAAATATTCGTAATATCCCCGTTCTTAAAACGGATCTCAAATCTTTTTTCAGGGAACTTTTCTAAAATATCAAAGAGTCTTTTCAATATTTCAGGTTTTTTATGAAGCATGCTTCCATCGGAAAGAACGGAAAGATTAAAATAGTCGTATTTATTTTTAACTAATTCACCTTCCAATTTTTCAATATTCTTATAATAAATGAGATCGTCATTTCTTAAAAAATGTTTCAAAAAACAGTAGAAGCAATTATATGGACATCCTTCCAAGATATCAATTTGATAATTACAACCAGAAACATAATTTGGATTGACAGTGAATTTTTTAATAAAGTTGCCCTTATTTTCTTTAACTAAGACTTTCAAGGTTTTTCAAAATTCGTTCAAATATTTCTTTATTCTCTTCTAATTTCAAACGAGCACCTTCTACTACCTCTTGGGGTGCTTTCTTTATAAAATTTTCATTTTTTAGCTTATTCTCATTTTGCATAATGAACTTTTCGATCTCTTCTTTTTGTTTTTCTAATCGACTCTTTTCCAACTTAATATCAATATATTTTTCCGCCGGAATTGTTGCTGATATTTTGTTCACAATAACATTTATGGATCTTTCCTTTAAGGTATAGGGCTTGAATTCAATTTTTTCAATCCCTGCGAATCTATTGATCTCACCCTCAATATCGAGCATAATATTTTGAATATCCTTTTCTGTTTCAATGTATATCTCCAATTGGGTTTTGGGTGATATATTAAAATCCTTTCTTGCTCTTCTTATACCCGTGATCCAATTAATGATATTTTCCATGGTATTATCATGCATCCGATGAATATCATTTTCACTAAGATCAGGCAGTTTTTCATCAAGTATAGTTTTATATTTCTTAATTCCCTTGGGCATTTTGCTATAAAGGACTTCGGTAATTACCGGCATAATGGGATGCAGGTAGATGAGAAATCTTTTCAAGATATAGAGCAGATTGGATATTATTTTCAGATCTTCTTTTTTATCTTTGGTGGCTTCAATATACCAATCGCAGAATTCATTCCAAAAAAAATGGTAAAGGGAAGAGGAGTATTCATTGAAATTGTATTCTTTCAATTTTTTATCGGCATATTTTAATGTGTCATTGAATCTTGAAAAGATCCATTTATCAAAACTATTGGTAAGGGTAAATTTGTCCTCATATTCCTTTTCGGGTTCAACATTGAGAAAGATGAACCTAAAGGCATTCCATATCTTATTGGCAAAATTTCTTCCCATCTCAAATTTATTTTCAGAAAGGTTTATATCCTGCCCGAAAGTAGTTAAATTTATTAAAGAAAACCTTACTGCATCTACACCGTATCTGTCCACCATCTCAATGGGATCTATACCGTTCCCCAGGGATTTTGACATTTTCCTGCCAAATTCATCAAGGATCGTACCGTGAATATAGATATCCTTAAACGGTTTTTTACCCATGAACTTTAATCCCATCATGATCATCCTTGCTATCCAGTTAAAGATGATCCCTCTATCGGTAACAATAACAGATGTAGGATAATATTTATCAAGAAGTTCGGACTTCTCCGGCCAACCCATTGTTGAAAAGGGCCATAAGGCAGAGCTGAACCATGTGTCCAGAACATCCTCGTCCTGATGAATATGCTTTGATCCGCACTTAGGACATTTCCCAGGGTTTTCTTTTGCAACGAATTGATGATCGCAGTCATCACAATAAAAAACCGGTATCCTGTGACCCCACCATAACTGTCTTGATATACACCAATCACGGATATTATACATCCAATTCAAATAGTAATTTTTCCATTTTTCGGGGTAGAATTTAATATCTCCATTTTCAATTGCTTCAATGGCGGGTTTTGCCAATTTGTCCATCTTTACGAACCATTGTGTGGAAACAAGGGGTTCCAAACTTGTATTGCACCTATAACAGCTTGAAACAGCATGGGTATAATCTTCGATCTTTTCAATATAACCTTTCTTTTCAAGTATCCTAACTATGAGTATCCTTGCATCTTCTCTGGAAAGATTAATAAAATCATGGGGAATATCGCCTGTCATCATTCCGTCATCATCGATAACATCATAAAATGGCAGATTATGGTTTTTTCCCATTTCATAATCATTAGGATCATGTGCCGGTGTTACTTTTACAGCACCTGTCCCGAATTCCATATCTACCATCTTGTCCCCGATGATGGGAATTTCCCTTTTCTGCAAGGGTAATATAAGCGTTTTACCAATGAGAAAATTAAATCTTTCATCATCCGGGTTTACTGCAACGGCACTATCTCCGAGCATGGTTTCCGGCCTCGTGGTTGCTACAATTAAAAATTTTATATCATTATAAGGTTCTTTCAACGGGTATTTCAAATACCATAAGTGGCCATGTTCTTCTTTATGTTCAACCTCGGTATCAGCTAGTGCTGTATGACATCGGGGACACCAATTTACCATATATTTCCCGCGATAGATCAATCCTTCATTGAAGAGTTCTTCAAATACCTTATAAACAGCATTTGATAATCCGTCATCGAGTGTGAATCTTTCCTTTGACCAATCAGGAAGTATTACCATTTTCTTTAATTGTTTTAAAATGAAATCACCGTATTCCCTTTTCCATTTCCAAATTTCAGAAACAAATGCATCTCTTCCCATGTCCCATCGAGTCAATCCTTGCTCCTTTGCTATCTTTTTTTCAACTACTGTATGAGTTGCAATACCGGCATGATCCATACCCGGAATCCATAGTGCTGACTTTCCCTGAAATTTATTATAACGAATAAGTATATCTTGTATCAAATTATTCAAGGCATGCCCCATGTGGAGTTTACCCGTAATATTCGGCGGAGGCATAACAATAGAAAAAGGTCTCTTGCCATCCCCTGTATCAATTTGATAATATTTTTCATCTTCCCATTTCTTATATGTCTTTTCTTCATAAAAAGACGGTTGATAAGATTTCTCAAGTTCCATAATTCACCTCTTTACATTCTTTCCGGAGCATTGAACCCCAAAAGGTTCAAACTATTTTTTATAAAATTGCCTATTATCTTTATAAAGTTTATCAAATGTTCTTCATCATTACTTCCAATGATCTTATTATCATGATAGAAATGATGAAAATCCCCTGCAAGTTCATTGAGTGTATGAATGACCATGGAGGGTTCTCTTTTTCTAAGAGCTTCGCTCATTAGTAATGGAAAAATAAACAATTTAAATGCCATGTTCCTCTCATTTTCTCCTAATTTGTTTAATTTCTCGACTTTATTATCAAAGTTGCCTTTGATCAATACACCGTTTATTCTTGCGAACATATATTGTATATAAAATACAGCAGAATTTTCATTTTCTTTTTCAATGGTATCAAGAGAAAAATCCACATGTTGTTTATACCCTCGTGAAAGAAAATAAAATCGTGATACATCGGTGCCGACCTTTTCAAGAATCTCTTCCAATGTAATGAAGTTCCCAAGCCGTTTTGAGACCTTTAATTTCTCCCCGTCTTTTAAAAGATTGACCTGCTGAAGAATAATGATCTCAAGAAAATCCCTCGGAATATCAAAAGCATTCTCTAAAAGGATCTTCAACCTTTTTGCACTACCCTGATGATCGGGCCCCCAAATATTTATTGCTTTGTCATAACCTCGCCTGAACTTGTCAAGATGATACATTATATCACCGAAAAAATATGTATATTCGCCCGTTCCCTTTCTCAATACCCAATCCTGTGTATCGCCCAGTTCGGTGTTCTTTACAAATAAAGCACCGTCCTTTTCATATAGAAGATCTTTCTCTTTTAGGTGCAAAAGTACATCTTTATCATAGCCCTTTTCATAGAGTGAACTTTCCGAGAACCAGATGTCAAAATCCAGACCGAACCCAGAGAGCATCTTCTTATTATCATCAATGATCAATGTAACGGCTTTTTTCTTTAAAAAATTGATTATTTCCTCTTCATCACCAAGTTCAGCGATCTTATCTTTAAAATGTTCAGCAATATCATAAATATATTCACCCTTGTATTCATCCTCAGAGAATTCCACTTTTTCACCTTTCACCTTTTCACGGTACGCCTTATAAATAGAATTGGCAAAAATATTCACTTGATTTCCCGCATTATTTATATAGTATTCCTTGTCAACATCCCAGCCGTCATATTGAAAAAGACGCGATAATGCCAGGCCAAATGTTGCTGCTCTACCTGATACCACATTCATTGGTCCTGTGGGATTTGCAGAGATGAACTCAATGTTCACCCTTTTATTTATCTTTTTATCGGTTGAAAATGAGAACCCATTGAGATTTTTTAATAAAAGCTCCTTTGATACGCGAAAATTGAGGAATCCGGGTTTTACCGCTTCAACCGCACCCGTTCCATAAAATGAAAGTTTTGACAACTCCATAGTAATATCAATGGGAGCTCTTTTAAGCTTTTTTGAAAGTTGCATGGCAATGGATGAATAAAAATCCCATTGGGGAATAGTTGCCTTATCTATCTTCACATCTATATCCAGGGAGTATTTTTCCTTTAAATATTTTGAGATAATGGCGTGATTCTTTTTAATGAATTCATTAACGAACATAGGTCTTACCTTTTTCTACAGTCCAAAAACGATATATCTGCTCTGAAAGAACAAGTGCTGATATCTCAGCAGAGAACATTAAAGATGAAAGCGAAAGAACTTTTTTATTGATAAGGAATTTTTTTGTAAATCCTTCTGGTGGTCCAATAAGAAATCTGATCTTTCTTGACGAATAACCCTTTGTTAATATGTTACAAAACTCCTTGAAGGTACATTTCTGTCCGTGCTCTGAAAGAATTATCCATTCTGTTTCTTTAACCTCTTTATAATTACTTTTTTCTACAAATTTAATTTGCCAACCTTTTCCGTTCATCCGTTTTAGGTATTCCCTTACACCATCTTTAATGAAAAGATTTTTAATTTTTCCCATTATATGTATTTCAATTCTCAAGTTCTATCCTTTTTCCCTGTCCCCAAATATGTTCAAGATTATAATACTCTCTCTTTTCTTTTGAGAATATATGTATGATAATATCGCTATAATCCAATACGATCCAGCCGGATTCCGGATTGCCTTCAACATTGTTGGGATATTCTCCGTCATCCTTTTTAAAATTATAAGGAACCTCTTCCATCAATTGCTTTAAATGTGATCTTGATAATGCGCTAACTATGATAAAATAATCGGTAAAATTACTCAATTCAGAGATATCTAAAATGCTGATCTCCTCTCCATTGGCTTCTGATAATAACTTAAACAATCTCTTTACTCTTTCTAAACTCATCTGTTTTTTCTCCTAAAAGGCCTATGCCTGAAATAATATTTAAAATATTTTTTATTCCCATATTTATTGTAGGTAAAATGATCTCTTCGCGATCAACACTTCCGTAAGAATATGTAAAGAGTCCCAGATCAAATGAATGAGTTCCGGAATTTCTTAATATGGCGGAAATAAATGATAGCGATGTGGAAAGGGGTAGCAATGAAATGGAATGCTCTTTTGACAATGCAAGTATGGAATCGTTGAACAATTCCTTTATATATGTATCCTGTGGGGATCTTTTACTTGAATAGCTATGTATCTTATTGTAAAAGAACCCTTTTTTTACAAATTTCTCAATGAATTTTAAATTTTCTTTGACATTTGAACCTGTTTTGATGAGCAGGTCAATATAACCCATTTTCGGTTCGTAATTATTATGCGACAAAGAGAATATCTTTTTTATAATTATTCTTCTGTTCAATGTGTTCTCTTTTTTAATAGCAGATAGAAAAGCTCCTAATTTAAAATATGGTGATTGATCTTCATCTTGCAAATAAATGCGTATGAAATCATAATTCACGGGTATTATGCCCAGCCGGTTGACCGAACCCTGCTCAAAAGTGAGGGCAAGGTTAAAATTATGGTTCTCAAGGAAATAGATCAACCCTTCATAATTTGAATGTTGCCCTGCATAGAAAAGAAAGGATAATTTTATATCGTTCAGATCATTTTTTAATATCAAGATCAAAAGAAGTGCCAGCGCTATTCGAAAATTATCTACAACACCTGTTCCGTAAAGGTTCTTTTTAAAAATGCGAAACTCTTTGTTCATCGTCCCCAAATAGCCGTCATCAATACCGATTGGGACAAGAATATTGATATTTCCTTTTCCCACTTCATAGAGGATATTTCCCATCTCATCTTCTTTAAACCCATTTTTTAAATGGGTTTTGATAAAGTTCTTTCTTTCAGTGAGATTACTGAAATGCCCGCTTAAAGGGTAGAAGGATTTCAAAATGTCAAAAATCTCTTTTTCCCGCCCTAAAAATGAAGAATAAAGCGTTTTTGTACTCATACATTTATTATATAATTTTTTCCGTTTTTTTCAAAAAGAAAAACAAAATAATTTCACCGCAGAGACGCATGTCTGCGTGCAGACACTCACAGGCAGGCAAAGATCGCAGAGAAAGAAAAAGCAATATAATAACCACAGCGCCAATAAGGTGCGGGATATACCACGGAGCACACAGAGCATGGGCAGGCAAAGAACTGAATACAATTGAGAATGGACAATTTAAAACCCGTATGCAGTATTTAGTATAAAATGTTTCTCACTTAACACTGAAAACTTAGTACTTAGTACTGGTTATTGGCAAAATGAAAGTGCACAGGGAAAAGGTTGATTTTCATGAAGAAAAAATCTATAATAAAAGAAGAGAAGAATTGGAGCGAAAATGGACAAAAAAAAACAATTAAATTACGAGAAGAAG
>JAGGYO010000329.1 GCA_021162505.1 bacterium | reverse complement strand
CCGTATAGGGCAGCGGCCATCACGGTCGGATAGAATGTCACGTAAGGAATACGTAACCCCAGACCCCCTAATGGCCATATCCGCAGGCCAATTCCCAGCGTGATAAGAGCTATAGCAACGACATAGCCTTTCCATTGTCGTTTATATGTTTCCTTTAGATCCATACTAATCCCTCCTCACTCAGTAACTCGTTTATGGGTTTCTTCTGGTTTTATTGTCACTTTTTATTTTATACCTTGCACTTATTTCTTTTTTAAGTTCGGGTACTCTTAACTCTCTGCTAACAATAACCTCGTTAAAAGTTTGAAGGTCTCTATTTATTTTTCTCCTCTTTAACCTTTTCTAACTTGCCACCACAATTCGGGCAGATATCCGGTTGAGCCCAGCCATGCCATGTTTCTCCGCATTTTTGGCATTTATAGCTTGGCATTTTGAAATCCCCTTTTTATATTTAATAACGTTTTATTAATTTCTGGTACTATTTTTTAATTGCTCTGTGTCTTTTATCCTTCCGGAATCAATCCGCTTTTTTATTATTTCTCTTCTCTTTTCTTCCAGGAAAACCCAAAAGTTATCGGACTATTGATCTGGCATACCTTGCCTATTTAAGAAAATGGGGTCTTTCCCTATTTATTCCAATAGGTTTACCGCAAAAAGTTACCGAATTAATGAGCTGGTACACCTTCCTTATTTATTTAAATATGACAAATGAAACGTCCCTTGCCTTATAATAGGAATTTACATTATTATATTGAATCTATATACTTTCCTAATCTTTTCTTCATATTATCAACTGAATAGTCTTCACCATCGTAGATGTAAATTAAAATGACATTGTTTTCTTTGCATAAATTTTCTTTTTGTACATCAAGCTCCTTTCTTTTCTTCAAGCCTTCTTTACCCCCGAAGAATTCAATAGGTTTCTTATGTTGAACTCCTTGGTATTCAAATGCAATTCCTTTTTCCGGAATATATACATCTAAATGTTGCCGACCTAGCCAATCTGGCCTAGCATGATGAATGACTTCATAGTCTGAAAATATATTTTTTAAGTTCTTAAATAATACTGTTTCTGATATCCACACCTCTCCAACTGGTGGGACACCGTATCTTGCTCTCACTCTATTTTCAGCTTTATATGATTTGTTTTGTATTAATTTAAAACTATTTTCTGAAGCATTTGAGCCATCTCTTTTACTCATTTCAATCGCAATTTTTAACCTTTCAATATTTATTTCTCTCCAATGTTGTGCATAGAAAGCACTACCATACATTAGTTTTCCTGATGTAATCGGCGAAGTATCATCTAATCCTCGGCATTTAGGACATATACCATCAAGCCATGTTCCCTTTATTTGATATGGCCTGGTTTGTTCAACTATTTCCTTATCACAACTACACATAAATATCTCATGGCAGTCAATACATTCATATTTTCTAAAAGTTTCCCAATGATTTTGTAATTGCAAATATTCATGTTTACAATTTGAATTTTTAATGATTGTTGGATTTTTAAATGGCTCCGAAATTTTTAAATTCCATAAATCAATGTGCGATATTTTAACAATTCTCTTTTTTGAATCTTTTATTGACTTAGCGTACTTTTCTTTAAGACTTTGGTTTATTCCTATTACTCGGTCTGTTACAAACTCTACAACAAAAGATATTTCATTAAATCTAAAACTTTTATATTTTACTATATATGAACTGGGCCCAGTAAATTCTAGAGCGAATCCATCATACCCTATCTTTTCTGTCTTATATATTGGTACTCCACATAAAATTGATTCTTGATGTCTTTTTTCATAGTTATATTTTTCTTCAACATATTTTAAAAAAGGCACACCTTTCTCTTCTTCAAATTGTATTAATTGTTGATTGCCCATTTCTATTGCTTCATTGATATTTATTATCGTCCTTTTAAATAAATTAACCCCCAGTTTTTTACCGAGATACAGAAGATCTTTTCCATCCATTGGTTTTCCCAGTAACAATTTTAGATTCAGTAACTTATTGATCTGCATAATGCTATTCCAGGTATCATCATTGGCAATCATATTATCATAAACAGCTATATAATTTTCATTATATTCTAATAAGTCGGTAGCCCATCTTGATAAATATTGACTTATCTTTTCAGGATAACAATTTTTTAGAGCATTTAATTCTGATAAATAATCAAATAAGTTATTTTTATCCTGTATTGCATTTCCTAATACCTCATATGTGTAAGTAAAAATGTATGATAAATCAGCTTTTACAGGATGCCCTTTTTTCCATTGTTTTTGCCAATACTTATAGAAATTTTTTTGCATAAAATTCATATCCGAAATTGACGGATAGTATTTTTCAAATTTTGGTATTAATCTATTTGGCTTTTTAACAAGATCTGGACTATTGGGCCAATTAATTGTCTTGTTTTTATTTGGCAGGAATTTATTCATCTAACTCTTCCCTTATTTTTCTATCTATTAATTCGTCTAGTGCTATCTCAAAAAAATCAGCAAGTTTCACTAAGGTTTTTAATAAAATAGGCACATCCTATTTTATCTATGGACACACCCTATCACGAGTCCTTTCTTTAGAAGGTCGCGTATCTATAGTGAATCCTAAAGCCGCAACTAACAGGTTAAGAAATTCCTTAGATTCTATAGGTTTTCCGCTAAAAATTACCGGGTATTGAATTGGCACCCCTTTCCTATTTATATAATTTAAAAGTAAAATATTAATTATTTGAGATGGGATGTCCCTGTCACATTATATTGTCAAAATAAACGCTCACGTGACATTCTATGTGACATTTTTACTAAACTTCATTAGCCTCAACCACCGTTTTAAAATCAACTTGCAACTCCCGAAAATGCCTTTTAGCACATCTAATTTTATCTGCTTCAATATTTCTTAATTTTTCAAAATCTTTAATACCCTTCGTTTCTCTTACAAGATAAAGCGTATCATCTTCGTGCTTAACTATAGCCCAATCAGGATTATATG
>JAGGYO010000064.1 GCA_021162505.1 bacterium | reverse complement strand
TTATAATATGTGGTAAAAAGAGCGCCCAATGAGACAAATGAATGAATATACTATTTTCTTCCTTGAAGCCAGGATAAAAAAAATAATCCAAAATAACTAGGGCCAGACCAATTATTGTAAGAGAAGGTACAGAAAGATTTAATACATCGGCATTAGAATTCTCAATATATTTTATTAATTCATTTTTTGGTAATATTATTTCTTTTCGAACTCTCATCTTTTATATTATAATGAATCACTGCTAAAAAATCAAGGCGAGAATGGAAAAAATAAAAATTATATACATCATAGGACTTAATTCCCTATATTTTCCCAATAATACTTTTATTAATGTATAAGCTATAAAAGCCCAAATAATGCCTTGCGTTATTGAATATGTCAAGGGGATTAGAATAAGTGCTAAAAATGCAGGGATACCGTTTTCCAAATTTTTAAAATCAACAGATGATACTCCTTGCATCATATAAACGCCAACAATTACCAAAGCCGGCGCGGTTGCAAAAGGTGGTATAGCTTTTAAAAAATTTGCTATAAATAAAAACGGTAAAAACAAAAGCCCTGTAGTGATGGCGGTTAAGCCCGTTCTTCCCCCTTCTTCCACTCCTGATGCAGATTCAATATATGTGGTTCCGGAACTTGTACCGAAGAGGCCTGAAACAGTAGTGGAAATTGCATCTACCAATAATGCCTTACCAACATTTTTGGGTTGTCCATTCTCATCCGTCATATTTGCAATATTAGAAATACCGATAAATGCGGAAATTGAATCGAACATATCGGTAAAAAGAAATGTAAATATTGGAGCGATCATACTTAATTTTAATACTTTTAAAATGTGTAATTTAAAAAATACTGATGAGAAATCAGGACTGGAAATAATATTATCGGGTATAATGAATTTTTTGAAAGGAATTGCAAGGAGCGTTGTAGTAATAATCCCTAATAGTAAAGCTCCCTTGACCTTTTTTAAGATCAAAAATATGGTGATTAATAAGCCAATAAGAAATAACAGTACAGAGACATTTAGGGGACCTCTCGAAATATATGTCGCAGGATCTGAAACGATAAAACCGGCATTTTTGAATCCAATAAAAGCAATAAATAAACCAATTCCAGCTGCAACACCAAATCTCAGCGATCTTGGAATTGCCTTAACGATTTCTTCTCTGATCTTGAACAAAGACAATACAATGAAAATTAATCCGGAAATAAATACAGCGCCAAGTGCATCCTGCCATGGAATATGCTGATTTATTACCAATGTATATGTAAAAAAAGCATTTATGCCCATTCCGGGAGCTAAGGCATAGGGTAAATTAGCATATAAACCCATTAAAACCGTGCTTAAAAAACTAACAAGAATGGTGGCTGTTAATATTCCATTATAAGACATTCCCGTTGCAGAAAGAATTTGAGGGTTAACTACAATAATGTAACTCATTGTAAGAAATGTGGTAAAGCCGGCTAATATTTCCTTTTTAAATGAAGAATTGTATTCATTCAAATGTTTTACAGCATAGAAAAAAGAATCCTTTGATCTCATATATCCTCCAAAATCTCTTTGCTTATTATAATATATTTTTAAGAAAACACAAATAAATAATGAAGAATGAAAAATGAAGAATGAAAAATGAAGAATTGTAGGGGTCGTTCGTGAACGATCTTGCTTTTGTCATTGCGAACTTTTGCTTGCAAAAGTGTGGCAATCTCATGAGATCCCTACGGGAACAAGTTCCCTATTATCGGATCAAGTCCGATAATGACGGAAAAGAAATGAGGTTCCTACGCTTCGAAAATATTGTGTCAGGACTCACTCAAACATCCGAGGTACTATTGGAGCCAGGCACACAAGTGAGCTAGGCTCCTTATACATGGTGCAATTTATTTTATGAATTTGGTGAAAACGGGAGATCCTAGCATAGGATCTCCCTATTGTAGAAATTATTCTTAGAATTGAAGTCCAAGAGAAAACTTCATAATATCTTTAAAGGCATCCTCATTTGAAAGTGCATAGGAGAAATCAACATTGACCATCTTGAAATTGACGCCAAAACCAGCAGTGAAGCCCTCAATATTATTATTGTCTTGACCACCGCCATAACCCAATCTCAATGCAACCATTTCCATTAAAGTGTATTGTAAACCACCGCCAAACTTGATCCCTGAATCGAGATTATAATCTCCGGCGGCTAGTACCAATAGGTTGTTCATTGGTTTGAATGCAACACCAGCCTTGACCATAGTCGGCAGATTGAATTTTTCAGTAAATCCAATTTGACCGAAAAGGTTTTGAGCTGAAACGCCAATACAAAGATTGTCCATTACCTTATATCGAATGCCAAGATCTGCTGTAAAAGCAGTAGCGGACTCTGTATCGATCTTTTGTGAGACATACTTTGCACCAATACCAATTCCTAAGTTATCTCCTAATTTTTTACCATAACCTAATGTAACCGCCATATCGGTTGCAGTAAAAGTGCCGAGATCTGTGCCATCGGGATTTAAAATCGTAGTTTTATCAATTTCACCTGAACCGAGATTCACAAAACCCAATCCTAATGTTCCCATATCACCGAGATTATAGGATAATCCCACAAATTGAGAACTGATGTCAGCTATCCATACTTGATAACTTGCATTAAAATGGATCCCTTTCTGGAATGCCAAGGAACCTAAGTTCCAATAAACCGCTTCGCCGCCTAATGGGGCTGCAACAATAGCTTCACCAAGTGCACCAGCTTTTGCTCCAACTGGAATTTTCAGAAATGGAGCACCTGTGGTTCCTGCACCTGTACCTGCGAATGCCATTGAAATCAACATAACTGAGAAAAAAAGTGTTAAAAACTTTTTCATATAAAAACCTCCCTTAAATTTTCAAAAGAGCAAGGGGGGATTGCTCCCCCCATAAAATTATTTAATAATTGCAACTTTCTTGTATATGGATTTACCATTATTCAATTTCACAACTACTATATAGACGCCTGATGCAATATCATCGCCATCATCGTTTTTCAAGTTCCAATAGGCAGACGCTCCGATTGCATCAACAGTATAACCCGTGGGTAAAGTCGTTAACAAGGTACCTGCTTCAGCAAATTCAACTGCATTGTCAACTGTACCGACCTGTTCGCCTGCAATATTATAAATTGTGATATTCGTTACATTATCAGGCAACTTATCGATTGCAATACCTTCTGTAATTGTACCATCATCATCTTTTCCTTTTTTGATCAAACTCGGGAACAATCTGGCTTTTGCAAGATCAGTGTATGCACTTGCCTTAGGAACAGAAAGTACTGTATATACTCCTGTTTTCTCAGCCGCTGCATAAACAAAGTAGAAATAATCATTTTGCAGTATAGTAGATTTTACCGGTACTAATTTACCGTTATCAATGTAGAATAATTTATATTCTCGATCCTTTGATTCAATCCCTCTTACAGAAGCTTTCTTAAATCCAATCTTAATATCGGTACCTTCCGGTAATTTATAAGTGCTCGGAGATGTAGAAATAATCCTTGAAGCCCCGAAATACTTATATCCATTAGGAATAACGAGTTTTTTCATAACAGGAGAGATCTTTACTGATTTCAAAGCATATTCAGCAGGATCAGCATTTAGAAAAATACTTGCATTTGAGTGATCTTTGATCTCATAAACTGTTTCACCTGCTCTATTTTTCGTTGCTCCTGATGAGTTTTCTAATCCTGTAAAGATCGAAAGTTGGAATGTTTTTTTAACAGCATCATATTTTGTATCACTGATCTTGTCACCACCTTCTTTTGACCAATCGACAAATGCATCCAAAGTTTCACCTGCACCTGCTTTTGAAGCAAAATACACATTTGGATTAATCTCTCTTTGATAGATATCAAAAGCAGCGCCATCATTAACTTCGAAGAAGGTTTTAGCACTGATACCCAATTGTGCATAATCATAATTATTGAAGAAGTCATTTTCATCTTTAGAAAATACTATTGATCCGCCGTCACTTGAGAAAGTAGGCGACCAACAAACATATTCTCCATATTTCTGGATCTCGGTAACCCTTGAATCCGTCGTTGAAGATACAATGCTTGTATTACCGGCAATAATTTCTTTGACACCGCTAATTATATAAATACCCGTCTTTGCAACACTTGTATTAGCTGTTGGCGGTCTCAGAACAAAAACTACAGAATCACCGTCCGGTGACCATTTCGGTTGATAAACCCATGTATTAACTGCCGAGCCCGTTTCCGGATCTGTTGGGAAGCCGGTTAATCTGACAACTTCAAGTTCCGGAATAGCAACCGGATCATCATTTGCTACATAAACAGAAAGATCACCATCGTGACCACAAATTATTTTAGGTTTTCCATCTGCGAAAGCGCTACCGTCAATATAATCCGGATCATACCATCTTATATGATCATTTCCATCACCCTTATGAGGATAGTATGCTGCTGCTGCTGCACTATCATCCTGAGGTATTCTGTATATTTCTAATCCTGTTTCAGTTGTATTGTAGTTACCGTAATATATATATCCGCCGCCAATTGCAATGCTTGAAGCGTGATGCATATTTGCTGAGGTATGAGTGAATGCTGTTGCAGCACCCGCTTCCAATATACCTGCATCGGTTGCTTTCATCAATGCAATATTTGAACCATAATGAGAACGGACATAGAATATATCATTAGGATTTGTCGCAGGGTCACCCCATTCCGGAGTAAGTATAGGATAAACTGATGTAACGGTTACAGCACCACCATAACCGAAGAAAGCCATAATATTCTTAATATAATTTTCAAATGTTGAATTATAATAATAAAATTCATCATAAGGACTCAAACCGGGCATACATGATCCCGAAACAATTGTTTTAACATTCAAATTCCTTTGCCAATGTGCAATGGTAGTATGGAAACCCGGAGTAGCTAATTGAGGACCTGAATCACAGGCGGTCTCTGAAACCGTTAATACATAATCCGTATCAACGAAACTCCTCGGTTCAAGTGCATTATGACAGGTATCGGGATCCTTCGCATTATCAAATTTGAATTTCATATCTTTACAAATAGAGAATGTATTCGATTCCCCTGAAAATGCACTTACAATTCCGTCATTACTAATATAAGCACCATCAGTGGTAATATACCATCCGGCATCATCCGCTGAAACCGAATCCCACCATTGAGCTTCATCGCCCCAACCATCACCACCGGCGTAGGTTTCAGCATAATTCATGATCCACCAATCTTCAAAATATAAGTTCTTATCAGCCGTATGAAGATATGTGTTTAATGCAGCGTTATCTCCACCACTGAATCCTGTATTAAGTTCATCAGGATCATTAAAGAATGCTCTTGATGTTGCTAGAATAAATACAATATCGTAATTATCTAATGTCGGTAATACATTTACGGAATAAGGATAACCTGTATTGTCCGTAGTATTTACAGTATAATCGTACGCATAACCTAAATTATTTAGAGCCCTTGCATAAGGCGTACCCCAAATATCTCCCAATTGACCTGCATCGTTATTACCGTCAAAAAGGGTTGGATATGAACCACCGTAAAATCCGGATAATCCGGCAGTTGTTTTATCAAAAACCAAAACACTTGGACTTGAACCGGTAGTGGGAAGGTGTACATAGGCACAGTTTGAATAACTTGCCAAACCCTGATCATCAATAGCTTTTACCATGAACCAGAAATTATTCCCAGACAGACCACTTGCAATCATTGTCTCTGTATTCCCAGCCGGTTGCGGTGTTGGAGGTGTGTCCCCAATAGCTGTTTGCGAAGCAAATTGTCCTGAGGTAAATGTTGCAGAAACAGAGTATCTGATTTCATACGATGATGATGCACCAGCACCACCGCCGATAACCTCATCATCACCGGGGGCATTCCATGTTAATCTTGCACTCCCAGACAATGCCCCTGGACTTGCGTTTAATGTCATTGGTGCAGGAGGATATGTATCGCTAAAATTCGTACAACCAAATTTTCCTAAGATC
>JAGGYO010000241.1 GCA_021162505.1 bacterium | reverse complement strand
TAATATTATATATCGGTTCTTTATCGGAGGAAAAAGGAGTAGAAGATATTCTAACTGTTATAAGAAATATGAGAAAAGAAAAAAAAATTCTATTTGTTATTTGCGGATTTGGACCACTTAAAGAGAAAGTTGAAAAACTTGCAAATGAATCGAGCAATTTTATATTTTGGGGTAAAATAAGTGAACCGCAAAGGAGCATTTTATATTCAATTTCTCAGATTTTTATCTTGCCTTCTTATTATGAGGGGTTACCAATGGTATTGTTAGAATCGATGTCCTATAAAAATGCGGTTATATCAACTGGTGTGGGTGGAATTCCCGATTTAATTAAAAATAAATATAACGGGATACTTATCAAATCTGGTAGTGTTGAAGAATTGCAAGAAGCTATAATAACTTTATTTAAGAATAAGAAGCTGCTTGATAAATTACAGAATAATGCATTTAAAACCATTATGAATAAATACGATTGGGGAAAAGGAAGCATTTATATCGATAAATTTTATAAGAAGGTGGTCAATGGATAAATTGGAATTTTATTATAAGTCACCATCAATTTTACAGAATATTATGATTTCTGTTGGAATTTTTTTTGATAAGAGGGAATTTAGTAAGAGTACTAGCATTATAAATAAAAACTATCAGAGAAAAATCCTTATAAAATGAATGGTAAACAAAAGTCATCTTCAAAAGTTGCCCATTTTTACTGCAGTAATTATGTATAAAATTTATTTTAGCTATATTAAGCTAATTACTTTTTACAAAAGTAATTAGAGAAATAGAATAAAGGAGATATTATGGATATTGAAGCGGTTTATTTAAAATTGCCAGTTTTAGTTCAGAACATTATTTGCAACTTTGAAGGATGGCGAATTTGTCATAATAGATATAATAATGATTTTTATAGACGTTTGCGCAAAGCGATTGAAAGATCTTCTTGGAGTAAAGAACAACTATTTGAATATCGTGATTTACAGCTAAGAAAATTTATAATACATGCTGCTACAACTGTTCCTTATTACAGAAACAAGTTTAAAGAGCTAGGTATAGATCCCAGATCTATTAGAACAATAGAGGATTTAAAACAATTGCCAATCATAACCAAGCAGACTGTAAAAGATCATTTCAATGAGTTTATTTCAGAAGCCGTACCAAAATCTAAAAGAATCTTGATACATACTAGTGGTACTACTGGAAGTGGTGCCCATTTTTATACTACTATGGAATCTATACATGAACAATGGGCTATTTGGTGGCGATATCGTCTATGGCACGGAATAACAATGAATACATGGTGTGCGTATTTTGGAGGACGTTCTGTTGTTCCTATATCTCAAAATAAACCACCTTTTTGGAGATATAATATTCCTGCAAAGCAAGTATTATTCAGTGGTTATCATATGAGTCCCCAGACATTACAATATTACTTGGATGAAATTAAAAGAAGAAAATTGATTTGGCTTCATGGATATCCATCACTTATTGCATTATTAGCTTCCTATGTGATAGATAATAATATTGATATTGGTTATAAGATAAAATATATTACCACTGGTGCTGAAAATTTATTACCTCAACAAATTACATTGATAAAGAATGCATTTGGGATTTTGCCAAAACAACACTATGGTTTAGCTGAGGGTATTGCTAATATTTCTGAATGTGAATGTGGGCATTTACACGTAGATGAAGATTTTAGTGCTGTGGAATTTATTTGCCAAAATAATGAATCAGGATGTAGAATAGTTGGTACAAATTTTACAAATTTAGCTATGCCCCTTATTCGTTATGATTCTCAAGATATAGTTACTGTTTTGCCTCAGGAAGATTTATGTTCTTGTTTAAAAACAGGTAGATTGGTTGCAAATATTGATGGAAGACAAGAAGATTATATAATTCTTAAAAATGGAATAAAGATAGGGCGAATGGATCATGTGCTTAAGGATTTGATAAACATAAGAGAAACACAGATTTATCAGAGAAAGGAAGGAGAGATTACTGTAAGAGTTGTTAAAGGAATCTACTATTCTGAAAAAGATGAAAACAAATTGATTGAAGAACTTAAGAAGCGAGTGGGGAATGATATTAAAATCCATATAGAGTATGTAAAATCTTTACCAAGATCTCCTGCTGGGAAATTGCGTTTTATTATTTCTGATTTAAAAGAGGGAAAGATGGCTAAATCTGTATGAGAAAATGAAATCAGGAGTAATCCATATTCTCCAGAAGATTTAGCGTATAAAATAAATCTCTTAATGAATGATAGAAAATTGTATAATAAATTACAAGAGAAAGGTTTTGAACGAATTAAAAATTTTTCTTGGGAAAACAATGTCAAACATTTAGTTAAGATTTTCGAAGAAATTATAAAAGCCGATTAAAAATTTTATTTACAAACCAGTTTAAATATATTACCATATACATAATAATATAGGTCTATTTTGAAGAACGCATCATTTAATATTGTTTTGATAGAGGAGACTATATGAAGAAATTATATGAAAATATTAAATCCGGGAAGATTGAGATAGTGGAAAATCCTGATCCGGTGTGTAAACCGGACGGGATTTTGGTTAAAACTC
>JAGGYO010000315.1 GCA_021162505.1 bacterium | reverse complement strand
GTTCTTCAAAGAATTTAGAAAGCTCAATAATATTTATCTCAGTTCGCGAACATGTTGGACAGGAATGAATGGTAACCCCGTATTTTCTTAGGCCTAAATCTTTAAGTATTGTAAAGCCTGCTCTAACTTCTTCAAGTGGATCCGCTGAAAGTGAAACACGAATGGTTTCACCGATACCCTTATATAAAAGAATACCCAAGCCTACTGAGGATGCTATGGTCCCGCCATAAAGTCCTCCGGCTTCAGTGATCCCTATATGTAAAGGATAATCGTATTTTTCTCTGAAAATCTCATTTGCTTTTATCGTATTGATAATATCGCTTGCTTTTAATGAGACGATAATATTATGAAAATTCTCTTTTTCAAAGTATTCTATTTCTCTTTGAGCGGTTTCTACCATACCCTCAGGAGTTAATTTATCATTATATTTTCTCAAAATATCATCGGGAAGAGAACCCCCGTTTATCCCAATTCGAATGGGAATGTTTTTTTCACTTGCCGACTCGATTATTTCTTTGATGTATCTTGGATTTTTTATGTTCCCGGGATTTATTCTTAATTTATCTATACCCATTTCCATGGACAAAAGGGCTAATTTATGATCGAAATGAATATCTGCTACTAATGGGGTATCGGGGAACTCTTTTTTATATATTTTTATATTTTCTGCGGACCTATGAGTCGGAACCGAGATCCTAATGATCTCACAACTTACGGACAATAATTGTCTTATTTGTGCAATGGTCCCTACGATATTTTCCGTATTTGTATTGGTCATGGATTGAACCCGAATAGGATTCTCTCCGCCAATGAGGTATTTCCCTACTTTAACTACCCTTGTTTTCACTAAAAGAATCTCATTATATCATTAAATATTACTAAAACGAACAATATGATCAAAAGCGCCCATCCTATTTGAGCGAAAATCTCTCTACCCTTTTTTTTCATTTTTTTTCTTGTTATCCATTCAAAGAGAAATAGCAAAATTAAACCCCCATCGGTTACTATTAAAGGGAGAAAATTAACAACTGCTAAATTTACGGATATTAGGGCTATAAGCGAAAGATAACTTGTCCATCCGCCTTTTATGCTTTTGGAAATAATATAACCAATAGCAATAGGACCACCTAAATTTTTTGCTTCTTTTGGATGAGTTACAACTATCTTCAAAGAGAGATAGATAAGAGAAAAGTCATTCCAAACATCTGCGAATGTTTGTTTAACTCCTTCTGAGAAGCCCAATCTCCGGATCTTATAAGGGTATTCTATATCAAAGGTGTAGTAACCTTTGATTTTTCCTTTATTATTAAATCCCGATTGTTTCACAGGTAATAATTGGGATTCGAATGTTTTTTCACCCCGCATTACGAGGAGATTTACGGGTTTTTTATCTTTACCGGCAAAACGAAAAATATCTTCAAATGAAAGGATATCTTCGCCGTTCACCTTTAAAATTCTGTCATTTTCCCTTAGTCCCGCTTTATATGCTTCACTTTTTTTTGATACTTTCCCTATGATTGGAGGGAGAACAAATGAAACACCGAGAACGCAGCTTGTCATATAATGGTTGGATACTGATCTCGGACTTGCCGATAATTTGATTATTTCAGTACTTCTTTTTATGGTGAAATTAATAGTATTACAATGGCCTGTGCTTATCATGTTTTGAGCATCATCTATGGAATTTACTTTTTTACCGTTCAGATCAAGAATAATATCGCCTTTTTGAAAGCCCGCTGCTTGTGCAGCACTACCTATTTGAACACTACCGATCTTTGCATAATCAGGAAGTACCGGTGCATGGATCCCGAATCCGAAATATCCTATGGGTAAAATAATGAAAGCCAAAATTATATTGAAAAATGGTCCGGCAAAGGCAATTATTATTTTTTCCCAGGGTTTTCTTGACAAGAACTCGTCCTTTGTTCCCGCCAATTCTTCATCCGGATTTTCACCCTTCATTTGAATATATCCGCCAATAGGGAATGGAGTTATTTTATACAGGGTTTCTTTTCCCTGAATTTTAAAAATGGGTGGCCCGAAACCAATAGAGAATTGTTCTACTTTTATTCCGAATATTCTTGCAAATATAAAGTGACCAAATTCATGGATCAAGATCATTACACCAATCCCCAATATAATTGCTAATGCTGTTATCATTTTGTTCCTCCTGTAAAACGCTTAATAATGCTTCCGATCTTTCTTTTTACATCGGAAATTAATTCGAGATCGATCTCTTCATTACTGCTAAAATGTTTATGTATTAATTCATTGTATTTAAAAATCTCTTTGAACTTGATCTTTCCCTTTAAAAATAATTTTACGACCTCTTCATTTCCAAAGATCATACCCATTCTGAACATAGGTGCTTTTTGTAATCCCTCAAGCATCAATCCATAATTCGGATAAAATTCAAGATTCACAGGCTCCATTTCCAACTTACTTAAAAAAGTCCTGAGTTTTTCTTTGGAAATCGCTCTTTTTTCTTCATATAGTGCATATTTTATGGGATAGAGCATATCAGTAGGTGATAGGTGAGCAAAATAATTCCCATCGTTGAATTGAAGCAATCCATGGATAACAGATTGCGGATGAAATAGAATATCTATTTTATTCAAAGGTTTATTAAAAAGATAATGTGCTTCCACTACCTCATATGCTTTGTTCACCATGGTAGAAGAATCTACGGTAATTATTTTACCCATATTCCAATTTGGATGATTTAAAATATTTTTATTTGTGATCTCATGTTTTAACGGTGCATTTCTTATAACACCTCCTGAAGCGGTTATGATTATTTTATCTACTTCACTCTTTTTTATTCTCCTAAAAAGCTGATAAATAGCCGAATGCTCAGAATCAACCGGAATTATGTTCTTAAGAAAAGATTTTTTGATCCTTTTTAAATACTCATATCCGATAACAAGGGATTCTTTATTTGCCAAAGCGATCATAACGG
>JAGGYO010000060.1 GCA_021162505.1 bacterium | reverse complement strand
TTCTCAATCTGCTCTATTTTTAATGCAGGATCAAGAGAACTTTTTAATAACTTGGCAACATCTTTTATTCCTTTGTAATTATATGAATCAGAATTAATATTTACCGCGTTTTGTAGAAATGCTTCAGCTATTTTAATGTTTTTATCCATGGCGTCAAATGATATTCCTCCTTTAAGATATTTTTAAAGGATTCTACTCTATTCTGAGAAACAGGTTCAAGCATAACCCTGAAATATTCTCCCTTTTCAGGAATACTTATTTTATAGATCTTAATATTCTGAAATCGGGCGCTTAATTTTTCCTTTAATGAAACAGCTTCCTGCATATCCTTAAATGATGCCACTTGAATGGAATATTCAATTTCATTCTCAGCTATTTTACCAATAACCGTCTTTTTTGTTGCTGTTTTGACAATAACTTTCTTTTTTGTTTGAGTTGTTTCCGCCTTTTTTATAATTTCCACTTTTTGTTCTTTTATGGGAGCAGCAATTTTCTTTTTCACGGACTTAGGTTTTTCCCGCTTCTCTTCCACGGGAGTTTCCTGCTTTTTCATAAGTTTATCCTGAAAATCAAATTCTATCTTCTGATCTAAAACAGTACTTTTTTCTTTATGGAGCTTTTTTATTCTACTTGATTGGACATACCATCCAATAATTCCTATTAAAATAATAAATATGCCTAATGGTATAAACTTTTTCAAATGTTTTCCTTCTTGACCAATTCTTTTAACTCTTTATAATGCTTAGTCCACATATCTTTTCTAATATACTCACCGCTGATATTTAAAAATCCCTCTTCTGAATGCGGAATAATGCTGATCCAGCAGCCCTTATTGAAATATACCTTCAGTCCGTCAACGGTATTTATATTCTTTTTTTTATAATTTTCATACAATATTCTCAATAATTTTCCCTTATTTTCATTTTTTATAGGTATCTTCTCCTTAATATATTTGCTTTTATTATTAATGGTCTTCCAAAATTTATCAATTACAATGTTGTTTTTTGTAATTATATCCACTATCTTCCCCACACTTATCATTCCATCAAGAGCATAGTTGAATTTGGGAAACATAAATGCACCTTCGGTAGTTCCAACAAAATCAGCAGATAATTGTTTTGCTTTTTTTCCGAGGAACTTTAAAGTAACAGGTGCCTCTATCAATTCAGTTCCCTTCTTTTTTGCAAGCTCATGAAGTATTATGGGAGCATTAACCGGTAATATAATCTTTTTTATCTTTTCATATTCCAATAAAAGATGTGTGAGAAGAATAAGTAGTTTTTCATTTTCATAGACATGCCCTTTATTATCCACAAGTACGAAAGATTCTCCGCAGGTATCGATAACAAAACCCAAATCCAATTTAAGGTTCTTTACGATCTCTGAAACTTGATTAACATGCATACCGTATTCATCCTTTGAATAAGCTTCTCTATTGGGATCCAATATCCCATTGAGGCCTGTAACATTCTTCGCCTGAACACCTAAAAGATTTGGGAAGACCTTAGAGGTAAGACCCGAGGTATAATCAACTACAAGAGAAATTACCTTCTCCTGCCCATCAAGGTTAATAAAGTTTGTATAGCCCTCTTTATAATATTCATAAATCCTATAAGGGTAAGATATATTCCCTACCTCATTGAAATCAACACGGGGATAATCCTCTCTAAAATAGAGCCGTTCTATATTTTTTTCAATATCGACGGATATCTCAAAACCATCGTCATCAAAAAATTTAATATCCATCAACTGTTTGTCTATGGGAGACATTCTTATATATGCACTGCTTTTATATAAACCCATTTTCAATTGATATCTCAGGACAGGCAATGGTACATCAGAAAGATGGTCAACATCCACTCCAACGGATAAAAGTCCGGTAATAAAAGCTCTTGATATCATTCTTGATGTTTTATGTGCATCCCTGCCGATTAGAACTTTATTACCCTTCCCAATGGTAGCACCATAAACACTACCCAGTTTGGCTGCAAATTCGGGATGTATCTCAAGGTTGGCAATACCCGTAATTCCGTAATTGCCGAATAATCTTTTATTCCACTTGTCTCCCCAAACAATGCTTTTATCTACAATGGATCCTGATTCGATCTTTTTGAAGGGCCATATTTTTACACTTGGATTTACAATTACCGAATTCGAAATATGGCATTTATCACTAATAACGGCACCTTCGGAAATATAGCAATTACTACCAATACTGCTGTCATATCCAATGATGTTCTCATGAAGGCGGCTTTTTTTAAGGATCTTTGAATTATCCCATATAATAGTTCTTTTGATCATTGTATTCTTAGCAATAAGGACATTATTGCCAATAACACTGTTCTCAATATAAGCGCCGTCTTCAATTACGGTATTCTCCCCAATTATGACAGTGCCCTTGAATTCAACATTTTTACCTATCTTCACATTCTTTTCACATCTCACATCCTGTCCCAAAATATCTAATCGTTTGCCTTTTATCTTTATCTTTATCTTTCCTTTTAAAATATCATTATGAGCTTTTTTGTATTCTGTAATATTCCCGATATCCCGCCAATATCCTGTTGCTACATATGCCTTGATCTTAATTTTTTTATCCATTAATTTTGGAAAAAGATCCTTTGAAAAATCATAATAACTTGTTTCAGGTAGATGATCAAGCACCTTGTTCCTGCAGATATAGATACCCGTATTGATCTGGTCGGAAAAGACCTGACCCCAAGAGGGTTTTTCCAAAAACTTTGTTATATTATTGTCTTCATCATGTATTATAATACCATAATCCAACGGATTTTTTACCGATGTGAGGAAAATAGTGAACAACGCTTTACTTTTTTTCGCGAATTCAATGCCTGTCCTAAGATTGAAATCCGTGAGAACATCCCCCGAAATAATGATAAAATCATCATTGCCGATAAGATATTGAGCATCTTTAACCGAACCCGCCGTACCATAATCACCTGCGGCTCTGTGATATTTTATGTTCACTCCGAATTTTTCACCGGTACCAAAATATTTTTTTATTACATCAGCTTGATAGTAAAGTAGCACAATTATTTCTTTTATGCCGTATTTTTTCAATAGATTTATATTGTGTTCCATTATAGGAACATTTACTATGGGAACCATTGGTTTTGGAATATCATAGGTCAATGGCCTTAATCTGGTACCAAACCCTCCTGCTAAAACTACCCCTTTCATTACTTCCTCCTTCTTCGCTTCCCAAAAGATGTATTTCTTGCTATTTTATCTCTTTTCTCCTTTTCTCGGGAAACCGATTCTTCACCACCCTGATGCATCATATCATAGGTCTCTTTCCTTTCTCTTAGATCTTCTTCCTCTCTAAGGGATTCAATGAACGCCTTCACATTATTCATTTCTTCCGGTGTATTGATATCAAAATTATAAAAAATGGAAGCCACATCGTCCTCTAATCTATTCAATGTTTCTTCAAATATCTCATAACTTTCTCTTTTGTATTCAACTAATGGGTCCTTTTGCCCATATCCTCGGAACCCTATCATATCTTTTAATTGATCCATTGCCAGAAGATGTTCTCGCCAGTAGAAATCCAATCTCTGTAAAAGAATATATCTTAAGAAATATTTAAAATCATCTCCTAATTTGATTCTTCTCTCATTAAATGTGGTTTCCACGGTTTTCTCCATCTCCTCTTTGATAAGATCAGGTTTTATTTCATCGAGATTATCCGATAAAAGTTTACTTCTCATATGCAGTGATGCTAAATACTTTTTTAAACCGTCAATATCCCATTCATCAGGCAAAGATTTCTTTGGAAATTTTTCTGCTACACCTGCTAAAATACTATCTTTCAGCATATCCAGGGTTACATTATGTAGATCATCCATAAGTAAGATCTTTCTTCTCAAATTATAAATATAATGCCTCTGTTTATTATTTATATCATCATATTTCAGTAATTGTTTTCTAATGTCAAAATTATGACCTTCAACTTGCTTTTGCGCCTTTTCAATTGCCTTTGATATGAGCGGATATTCAATTGCTTCCCCATCTCTCAATCCCAATGTAGTAAGCATATTTTTAACACGATCCGAACCGAATAAACGCATAAGATCATCTTCCAAAGAAACAAAAAATCTCGTCGATCCCGGATCACCCTGCCTTCCTGCACGGCCTCTAAGCTGATTATCAATACGCCTGGCTTCATGTCTTTCGCTTCCGATAATATATAACCCGCACGCTGCGGCTTTTTTGCATGACTTTTTATCCGGATCACATAATTTGCAATCAGAGTCAGGGGGCTTTGCCCAACAGTTCATTTTTCCATCTATTCGAGGACATAGAACAACATTCGAACCAAGTTTAATATCCGTCCCACGACCCGCCATATTGGTTGCAATGGTAATAGAACCCGCTTCCCCGGCTTTTGAGATTATTTCAGCCTCCTTCTCATGGTATTTCGCATTTAGAACATTGCAGTATATATTTTTTTTCTGTTTTAATAGTCGGGCTAATTTTTCAGATACCTCAATAGATGTAGTTCCAACTAAAATAGGTCTGCCTTTTGCATGCCATTTTGCGATCTCCTCTATTATAGCATCATATTTTTCATCTTTCGTCTTATATATAAGATCATCATAATCTTGTCTAATCATCAATTCATTGGTGGGTATCTCAAGAACATCAAGTTTATAGATCTGCATAAACTCAGTACCCTCAGTAATTGCAGTACCTGTCATGCCCGCTAATTTTTTATACATTCTAAAATAATTTTGTATGGTAATGGTAGCAAGTGTTTGGTTCTCTTCCTTTACATGCACTCTCTCCTTTGCTTCAATTGCTTGATGTAATCCGTCTGAATATCTTCTTCCTTCCAAAACTCGACCTGTGAATTCGTCAACAATCATAACCTCATTATTTCTAATCAGGTAATCAACATCAAGCGCAAAACAGTAATGAGCACGCAAGGATTGGGTAATATAATGTACCAGATGAAAATTCTTGGGATCATAAAGATTGGGAACACCTAACCATTGTTCCATTTTGTCAATACCGCTTTCATTTAGAGCAACATTTTTTTCCTTTTCCATTATTTCAAAATCTTCTGTATTTTTTAACCTTCTAGCAAATTTATCAATGGTAATATACTTTTTGGTAGATTCAACACTTGGTCCTGAAATGATCAAAGGAGTTCTTGCTTCATCGATTAAGATACTGTCAACCTCATCAATGATACAATAGTCCAAGGAGGACTGTACTATCTGATTTGCGGAAAAGACCATATTATCTCTTAAATAATCGAAACCGAATTCACTATTTGTACCATAGATAACATCGGATTTATATGCTTCTATCTTCTCATTGGGGCCCATCATATTTTGAAGGATACCTATTCTTAATCCGAGAAATTCATAAATAGGACCCATCCATTCGGCATCACGGCGCGCCAAATAATCATTTACCGTCACAATATGTACACTCGCACCGGATATAGCATTCAAATAAACGGGAAGCGTTGCAACGAGTGTTTTACCTTCACCTGTTTTCATCTCGGCAATTATACCTCTATGTAGTATAATACCTCCAATAAGTTGAACATCAAAATGACGCATTTTCACCGTTCTTTTTGACACTTCTCTTACCAAAGCAAATGCTTCGGGAAGGATCTTTTCCATATGTTCATCTTTATTCTCAATACCGTCAAAACTTTTTTTAAGATTTTCACTAAAGAGCTTCAATTGACTATCCGTCATTTTGATGAATTTCTCTTCAAGACCATTGATCTCATTAATGATCGGTTCGAAAGATTTTATTACCCTATCGTTGCGGTTTCCAAATATCTTTCCTAAATACTTCCATATCATTTTAAATCATCCTGTATATTTCCACACAATGAGCATTTGAATTTTTTACCGTATTTCATTAAAATAATTCCACCGCATTCTGAGCATTTTCCTTTAAGGGGTTTGGAAAACAGTAAAAAATCGCATTTCTTTTCTACTTTCGGATTATTGTTTTCACATATCCAGTACATTTTGCCCTTTTTAGACCTTTTTTCAAGTATATAACCCCCGCATTTAGGACATTTCAATCCTTCCGTATATGGCATGGAGCGTCCGCATTTTTCGTTGGTACATTTTAGATATTTTCCCCATTTGCCGAAACGAACCTCCATGGGAGACCCGCATTCTGAGCATTTTACACTTGATTTTTCTACAATATTTTCGGTATAATCACAATTCGGATAGTTAATACAGGCAATAAAGCTCCCGAATTTTCCGTGTCTTTTTACAAGATCTCCTCCGCATTTAGGACATTTTTCACCTGTTCTTTCCAGTAATTCGTCCTTTTTAGATTCAATCTCCACTTTTGCTTTTTCCAATAATCCTATTACGATATTGAAATATTGTATAATGACTTTCTTAAAATCTGCTTTACCCTGTTCAATAAGATCCAGATCTTCCTCTATCTTTTTTGTGAAATTATAGTCCATTATGTCGGGGAAACCGGCAAGTAGAATATCTGAAACATAAAAACCAAGTTCAGTTGGAATAATAACACGGCGTTCACCCATTTCCACATATTTCCTGTCAAAAAGAGTTGATACAATATTAGCATAGGTAGATGGTCTTCCAATGCCTCTATCCTCAAGATTCTTTATCAATGTCCCGGGAGTCAACCTTGGTTTCGGCTTGGTCTCTTTTTCCTCATAGTAGAATTTCTCTGCATTAACAATATTTCCGACTTTTATTTTCAATGCAAGAGGTTTGTTCTTTATCTTTATATTGTATATCTTTCTCCAACCGTCATAGAACATGCTCTCATTGATCGCTTTAAAAAGGTATTTACCTTTTGGATCAATGATAAAGAGATTCTCTACGAGATTGATCCCGTTTTTCATTTGACTTGCAACAAATCTATTGAAGATCATAGTGTATAGTTTAATTTGATCCGGGGTTAAAGAAGATTTTATCTTCTCTGGAACATGTTTCATATATGTAGGTCTAATAGCTTCGTGTGCATCTTGCGCTTTTTTATCCTTTTTGATCTTTCTGCTACCCAAATAATCAACACCGAAAGCAGTTTCAATATATTTCTTACAAACACCTAATGCGGTTTCTGAAATTCTATGTGAATCCGTACGCATATAGGTTATCAAACCCACAAAATCACTTCCGATCTTTATACCTTCATAGAGAAATTGTGCTATTTTCATGGTCTTTTTGGGTGACCAGCCGTATAGTTTGGATGCTTCTTGCTGCAATGAACTTGTAATATAAGGTAACGGTGCTGAAATATTCTTTTTTTTCTTGTTATATTCATGCAATTTATAGGGATCTCCACTTTGTAATTCTGCCATTATTTTTTTCAGTTCGACTTCTTCTTTTATTGAAGTTTTCTTTCCGTCAATCTTGGCAAGACTAAAAATGATCTTATCGAATTCTTTAAAGATACCGAATACATCATAGTATTTTTCGGATTTGAATTTTCTGATCTCTTTCTCTCTTTCAACTATTAACCTCAATGCAACAGATTGAACACGCCCGGCTGAAAGTCCTTTCTTTAATTTTTTCCACAAAAACGGTGACAGTTTATACCCCACGATCCTATCAAGTATTCTTCTTGCCTGTTGTGAACGAACAAGATTCATATTGATCTCGCCCGGATTATTTACACCTGTTTTTATCCCGAATTCCGTGATCTCATTAATGAGCACACGCTTATAAGTTTTTGATTTATCCAATGTAGAAATAAAATAGGAGATCGCCTCACCCTCTCGATCAGGGTCAGTCGCAAGATAAATTTCTTCCGCTTTTGAAATATCCTCTTTTAATTTTTTTATCAATTCTTTTTTATCCGGGATCTTTGTATACTTGGGTTCCACATCATTTTCAGTTATCTTTACACCAAAATTCTTTTTGGGAAGATCAATTATATGTCCCATGGATGCTACCACTTTAAATTTATTTCCCAATATCCTATTTATTGTTTTTGTTTTTGTCGGGGACTCGACAATGATAAGTTTCTTAGCCATTCACTACTCCTCTGTATATATTTGCAGAAATTTTTACAATAAAACCCTTAACTTCGAGATCAAACAAGACCGAAGTAAGTATGCCAAAATCCATACTGCTTTTTTCCATAATATTATCAAACTCCATGGTTCCATCCAAAATTATACCCAGAACCGTTTTTTCATCTTCATTTAGAGAAGAGACATTACCCTTTTTTTCAATATCGGGCAATATATCCGAAATATCCGTGACCATATTGGCCATTGCATTTTTAATTAAATAATTAGTGCCGCCGCTATTCATCTTGTAAATATCTCCGGGGATGGCAAAAACCTCTTTTCCCTGCTCAATGGCAGATTTAGCGGTAATCATAGTACCGCTTTTTAAACTTGCTTCAATGACCAGAACACCCCAGGATAAACCGGATATTATCCTATTTCTTATGGGGAATCTGAAAGCATCGGGTTTTGTTTTAGGAAAAGATTCTGTAATGACCAAACCATCCTTGATAATATCTTCCTTTAATTTCCTATTATAAGCAGGATAACAAATATCAATACCGGTTGCCATAATTGCAATGGTCTTTTTATTCACCAATGCTCCCCTATGAGAAAATGAGTCAATGCCTGCTGCCATGCCGGAAATAATGACCTGCCCATTATTTGATAATTCTCTTGCAAATTCACTTGCTAAGTTCTTTCCATCTTGCGAAGCCTTTCTGGAACCGACGATAGCAATTTTTTTTTCTTTAAAAAGGTCAATATTCCCCGAAGCATATAGTAGAATTGGTGGGAAAAATATATTTTTCAATTCCTCGGGATAAAATTCAGATCCGTATGGCAAGAGAATTACATTCTCCCTTTCAAAATATTCAAGATAGGGTGTCAAATCTAATGTTAAAGAACTTTCTACTTTCCTTTTTTGCTTTTCTGTCAGATCATATTCATCAAAATGATCCATAAAATACGATATCCCTTTTTTTTTCGTCCAAACTTTACGCTGAACATTTAAAGAGAAATCACAATAGTTAAATCTTAAAAAATCATAGACCGAATTTTTTCGTTTCAATATACTTATCTACATCTTTTAATTTAATACCAAGAAGTGGAACTTTTATATTTTTCTTTACATATCTGCATCTTAAAGTAAAAGAATTTCCCTCATGTCTAATAACCTCAAAATCTTCAACGAATACCTTTACCGATATCTTATCCATATGAAGATCAGAAAAGAATTCCGAACTAATATCCGAATCATCTATACCGGGTGTAACATGCACTACATCCTTGGTCATTGATAATGCTCGTTTTATCAATGTCCCATCATTGAACTGCTGGTAAAAAGGAATTAGAAAAAGTATGGCTCCTATTATCAATAAGCCGATTAAAATAACAGCAATGAACGAAGCACCTTTTCTCATCTTATTCTCCCATGTATTTTACAGGGGTTCCAACGCCGAGTTCTTCGCTTAACTTCATAATAATCGCGGAGGCACTATAATCGAAAACCTTTATGATCTTAATAATACCGACTTTATCATCATCGGTATAAGCTTGACCTGAAACGGGGTCTTTGTATTTCTTGGAACTTCTGATGAGATAGAACTTTTGTCCTTGTTTTATACCGTCTTCCTTTCCAAGATCAATATAAACAATATCCTGTACATTACCGATCATTTTTCCATCGGCATTATAAGCAACAATAATGCCTTCTTTATTGATGGGAACTCCGCCTTCGGGATTATAAAGCCAGTCATCCTCATTATAAGCCATTAACAGGTCTCCTTTTCCAATATTGTCATATGCTTTTTTAATATTTCCTTTAATACTGTTTTCACCCATCTCTACAATGGTCAAAAGTCCCTTGATTTTCAGTTTTTCACCTTGAATGGATTTCGTTTCAGGATTTTTTACCTTACCTACAATAGTGTAAATAATGAAATTATCCCCTGCGGCAACTTCTTGAGAATAAAGTTTTAAATATGCGATCTCATTTTCTGCATGAAGTGCATTATAGCTATTCTCAAAGCCGGAAATATAACCCGCTTCAGTAATTTCGTCACCGTTAACGATGCCGCCTGCTCTTAATACGAACTCATCATAATTAATGGGAATATCCATATCTTTTACAATTGATTTTGGTGTCTCCGTTTCTTCTGATATTACTTCTTCCACGGGGGCTTCTTCGGTAACCTTTGCTTTTGGTTCTTCCTTAACCTCTGTTGGTGTACCCTTTTTCACCATCTCATTTTCTACTGCTTCCGTTGTTTCACTAATATTGGGTAATACTAATTCATCATTTGGAAAGATCAGATCCGGGTTCTTTATATAGGGGTTTCTCTCCCAAATATTTGTCCATAAAAATGGATTATTGTAAAATGTTTGTGCAATATTCCAAAGACAATCACCTTCTTTGATAATATAGACCTTGTTTTTCACATCTAATGTATCTGCCTGTAATTGCAGGACCATACCAAAACTCAAAAGAACAAAAAAGATCACAAATACTTTTTTCATATTACTCTCCTAAAATGCTTTTCCATCACAGCCAAGAATTTTTATTTTTCTCATTACCATTTGTTTTATTGCCTCTCTGGCAGGACCAAGATATTTTCTCGGATCAAAATTTCCGGGATTATCGTGAAATGCTTTTCTAATATTGCCGGTCATTGCAAGACGAAGGTCCGTATCAATATTTACCTTGACAACATTCATTCCGGCAGCGTGTTTGATCATCTCTTCCGGGACTCCGCGGGTTCCTTTCAATTCTCCGCCATATTCATTACAAAGATCAACGAATTCAGGGATAACGGTAGAAGCACCATGAAGAACAAGCGGGTAATCCTCAGGTAATATCTCCTGTATTTCTTTCAATCTTTCAAAATTGAGTTTTGGCTCTGTTTTGAACTTATAGGCACCATGACTGGTCCCGATGGCAACTGCCAAGAAATCACAACCCGTTCTCTCAACAAATTCCTTTGCCTCTTGCGGATCGGTATACACCGCATCCTTTTCAGCAACATTTACATCATCTTCCACACCGGCAAGTTTACCTAATTCCGCTTCCACAGGAATTCCATGATCGTGTGCGTATTCAACCACCTTTTTTGTTAATGCAATATTCTCTTCAAGGGAATATTTTGAACCATCGATCATAACAGAGTTAAATCCGCCGTCAATAACTGATTTACAAAGTTCAAAGGTATCACCATGGTCTAAATGCAGAACAATGGGAATATCCGTAGTCATTCTTGCAGCTTCAACAAGCTTAATAAGATATTCTTGACGAGCATATTTTCTCGCACCTGCTGAAACTTGCAGTATCAACGGAGCTTCCAATTCTGTTGCAGCATCTACAATACCTTGAATAATCTCCATATTGTTCACATTGAACGCACCAACTGCAAAACGCTCTTTATTTGCCCTTTTAAAAATGTCCAGGATGTTCTTATCAGGCATAAAACCCTCCTATATTACCTGTTTAACCTTTTTTAAAATATCGCTTTTAAATTGAAACCCTATAAAAGCTGCATATTTAAGATTAAATTTTAATTCATTCATTACTATATTTGATCTCTTATTATCAGTAAAATATGATGCAATAACACTCACAAGTTTTTCCGTTTTAGGGACAAATGTGATTATGCTGGGAAATTGAGAACTAAATCCGAAGGAAATGAATATTTTCTTTAAATGTAATAGTAGCGATGCCAGCATCTGCTGTGCTTGATTTGTTAAAAAATTTGAATTCTGTAAGAATAAAAAACCATCCATCTTTTGAGAATCATCTTTCAATGTCCTTATTAATGCAATGGGATCATCTATTTGTTTGGATCTTACCTTAATATTCAATAGTGTCAAATTCTTGATAATTTCTTTCTCAATTGCAATCTGATTCTTGTCGTAATATAAAATAAAATTCTTATTTATGAGATTGAATTCTGTGAACATGGTTTTAATATAATTATAGTCAAATATCAAATTAATTTTTCCACCACTTATAAATGAAATGGAATTATTACCCGGAGATTGAGTAAAATGGAGATCATTTTCTGCAATCCTTTTTTTAACAATATTTATATCACTCAATTTTACTTTTAATTCTTTATCGTAATTTATTCTTGAAACAATATTATTTCCGTATATCGAAACAATATCAGAGAACATAAATATACCCATTATAATGAGGATAATCTTTTTCATATACATATTATAAATAAAATTTGAGTTTTTTTCAAGATTTTTTTTATTTTTATTGAAAATGAGGGCAGGGATTACTCGTGAAGTACCTGTGCTTAGGGGGCTCCCCCCAGTATTAGGGACATTACCAAAGAGGGTTAATAAATTCTTGGTTCAATGGTTCAAAAGAATGGTACTAAGTCATTGGTACTAAGTGGAGAAACTAAATACTTAGTACTGAATACTGCATACTGTTTTTCAATGTGGAGAAACTAAATACTTAGTACTGAATACTGTTTTTACTCAAAACTTCTTTTGCGTCTTAACTATTGCGAAATAAATAAGCGGATTTTTTGTTGTGCCTTTTATCTTTTTCAAAAATGGATATAATGCTTTATATTTTAAATTTCCTATAACATTTATTAGTTTTATCTTCTGCTGAATATTTGCTTTTTTATATGCTTTTTTAAACACCTTGATATTCAATATTTTTTCAAATTTGGAATATGCAAATACCGCACTTAATAAAAGTTCATGCTTTTCATGCGCTTTTTCAATATAAGAGATCAGTTTTTCATCTTTTATGATGCCGGCTAAATAAAGAAGCCATTTCAAATTTTTATTTGATTTTTCGACCTTAAATTTTTTAACAATAAAATCAGTTGAAGATCCTGCATTTTTAAATATATAAACAATGGCACGCAATTCCAAAGATCCTGCATTTTCATTCAATTTATTTTCATATATCCACTGTAAAACAGGCCTATTGATCTTTACCAATTTATCCCTTGCATTTTGAACAATGTCTTTATTCTCTCCCACCTGCCATAGAGACGCGGTCTTGAAAAGTTCAGGAATGTTTTCATTTGCAAAAACAACATTTGCTAAAAAAAGAAAAATAATGAGGGACGGTGTTTTACATACTTTACATAGAAATTTACTTTTCATTTTTCTCCCCAGTATTTTTAGATTTATCTATACCTATACCAATAAACCCATGATGCCAAATTGATCCGTTCTTCATGTATTTTCTAGGGTATCTATCTTTTCCAGCATTATCAATGAAAAGGCCAAAACTCGCCGTTTCTCTATCCGATGTGGCATCACCTGCAATATTATCTTTATTTCCCGAATAGGAATCACTTCCGCCTTCGTCATAAAATATACCAACACCATTTGCATGTCCTGCACCCATTGTAATACCTGAACCCTGATATGCATCATCATTAATACCTTCATTGATACATATTCCAATGGACAGGTCATGACCACCGCCTAAACCCACTCCGTCAAGAAGTGAAAATGTATCTCTACCGCTCTTATCAAGAAGAATTCCCACAGCAAGATGAATACCGGCGCCTTGTCCGTATATATGAGCATTATAATTATCATTTCCTTTATCGTCTATCAAAATCCCCATTGAATACCAATAACCCGCGCCCTGTGCATAAACATCACCATTATAAATATCATTACCTTCTTTATCATAAAGTATGGCAACACCTCCACCGAAATTACCATATCTGTCGCCAATAGCGAAACCCTGAGATAACGATTGATATTGGTCCTTATAAAGGGGTTCATGCAAATACTTATCCCCTGCAAAATAAATATCATTCCCTTGCTCATCATTTAATATTGCAATTCCCATGGTAGATGCAAATGCCTGAGAATATCTATATGCAAAATATCTGTCATTGCCCGTTTTATCATTGAAAATAGAGACAGCATAACTTGCAGATGCCTCACAAAATTCTTTATAATTATAGATATCATTACCACCTTTATCAAAAAAATATGAATATCCTAATATTGAAGACATCCCATTATGTCCTTTATAAAAATTGTCTGAATCATTATAATTTACGAATCCTGAGAATCCATAGACAGATGCAGCAGGATCGCCCGTAATATTATCACATTTTCCTACCTTTACATAAAGAGAAGAATTAAAAAATGTGCTTGAAATATTAATATCATAATTGCTATTATCTATTATAATCGGATAATTTTTCAATATCTTTTCGGTGTACAAAGTTTTTTCCTTTAAATAACTGTCAAAATTTTTCGAAGAATACAGCACATTTTTAATGTCGTAATCACCAACTCTCTCCCAATTTATCTTTTTTATCAAGCGTATAATTTTTTCATAAACACTGATGTATTTTAAGGGATCTTCTTTTGAATAATAACTGTCCAATTCACTTGTATCTAGATTATAGGGAACCTGTATTTTTTTTATTTCATCCTTTGAAAAATGTTTTTTCATCTCAAGGAAATGTTCCTTTAAAAAAAGTATACTCGCTATCAATTCATTCAATTTTTTATTCTTTGTATATTTTTTAATATGCAGGTGATATTTTTCTTTCTTTAAGTAATGTGAAAAATTATAGTTTAAAAGTTCGTCAATATTTTTATTCATTGCTTGAAAATTTTTATCCGGATAATTTAAAAAATCTAAAGTAGGTTGGAATACTCTTTTTTGATCCTTAGCCCAATCCTTATTGAAATCAAAGGGTTTATTGAAATCAAATTCCTTATATGAATTCTCTACTGACTTAATAAATGTATCCGAAAAAAGACCTTCACCAAGAACACTCGTCTGTAAAAATAATATTAAAACAAATAAACTCCAAAGATACCTTGATCTGTTAAGGATTCTTATTCCCTTTCTAATTCTCATTTGCTATATTCTAATATTTTTTTTAATAATTTGCAAGGATTTATTATAATTGACAGTGTATAATATTTTCTGCGAAAACGAAAAAAGCAAAGAGAGAAAAACAATTTCCAG
>JAGGYO010000313.1 GCA_021162505.1 bacterium | reverse complement strand
TTTCATGTGTTTGTGTTTGTTTTTTTTTGTTAATTGTATAAATCGTTGATGTTGAATTTGATTTTAAAGTAGATGAAATTAAAAACTTCATTTTAGAAAATCAACATAGAAACGGTGGTTTTTTCCACGGGGATCATCTAAGTGATGAACTTTCATTTTACAATGCTAAGATTGGGCTTGGGTTGTTGGAATATGCACAATATAAAGAAGACATTGCGGTAAAAATTTCTTTGGCCCAATTATACAATTTCTTAAAAGAATTATATGATAAAGATCTTCATTTATTTTATGCCGGAAAATTCACAAAGAGAAATATAATGAACAAAATACATAAACATCTTTATAAAAAGAAATATTATCGTAATTTTTATAAAAAAAATAATTTTTTTACTCAAAAAGAACCGATCTTCATTGCACGCACAGCTAATACATTTAGATTTATGTACCTTTTTAGTAAAAAATATAAAAAGAATGATAGCGAATTTTGGGAAAATGAAATTTATACTTTCATTACTCAATATCAAAGAAACAATGGAAGCTTTGCTAATGCAATAGGTCTCGGAAATGAAACTTGGATGAATATCTCTTCTGTTATTCGGTGGGAAAGTTATGTGTTTTATTTATTATCCTACTTCGGCGAATTCAAAGAAATTGGTAATTACAGACCTTCTTTAAAGATCGTGGGTAACAATTTTAACTATGAAGAGAAAAAAGGGGAAATAATATATGCGGATAAAAAAATTAACTTGGGGGTTTCAAAATGGCAAAAATTGTTATAGTTTCTCATTGGTATTATCCTGCTCAGGGAGCAGCACCTTATAGGATACAAAATCTTATAAAATTTTTTATTTCCAAACAGCATGAAGTAATACTCATTACAGGTCAGGAAGATGCAATAATTGACGATTCTTTTGGAATGATCAAGATGAATTTAAAAAATCCAAAACTAATAAAAACCATCAATAGTTTGGATCCCGACCTAATTTTTTTCTCTGTTCCACCAACATTCGGAATAGTAAATATTAAAAAATTACAAGATATAAAGAATAAATTGATCTTTGACATACGCGATCCACTAACATTTACATATCATTCAAGAAATCCAATAAAAAAGAATCTTCTTTGGCAAATGGAAAAATATTTATTGGAACATTCGCGTTTAAACCTGATCAATTCCACAGGGATCAAAGATATTTATTTGGAGAGGAAAGTAAATTCCAAATATTACCTTTTACCTAATGGTTTTGATATTACGCTATTTTCTCATAAAAGAGAATTTACAGGGAATTTTTTTTATTTTGGGGCGTTTAATGTTATGCATTCCACCATTAATTTTTATAAATTTTTTACAAGGCACAAAGATAGTATTAAAAAACATGACTTTACCTTCGATTTCTATTGTTTCCCCTCAACTCAATTGGAGGAGATAAAAGAGATTACCGTGAATGAAGGTTTTAATTTTATTCATTTTTATGAGCCGATCCTTGATATTGAGTTCAAGGATAAACTAAAGCATTATTCCATTGGTTTGACATTTGTCAGAACAGTTTATAATTATAGTATGCCTTCAAAATTTTATACCCATTTGGCACTGGGGATTCCTACAATGAACATTTCTTTTGGACGGTCCATTATCTCACAGGTATGTAGGAAGTATAATCTGGGTTTTGATATAAATCCTGACAAGGAAGAAAATAATTGTTGTATCAATATTGAAAATAATTATGATGAACTCGCAAAAAATGTACTTGAAAATCGCAATATATATTCCTGGCAAAAAATAGTAGAGGAATTTTATAATACCCAATTGGCATGGTTAAAATAAAGAGTTTTACATTAGATAAAAATTTATTGAAAAGCGTAGTTTTTGATGACAATAGGAAATTTATTTTTCGTAATTGGGGCTTTGAGATTGGGAATTGGTATTCCTTTTTTTCTCTTGAAAAAATGGGAGGACTAAATAGTTCCATTAATGATCTTGTTTTTCAGAACAATAACAAAACTTTTAAATATAGCGGAAATATAAATTTAATAAATGGCAGCTTTCATTTCATATATTCAGATGAAATAGGGCAAAATACCATCGTGAAAAGAATTCGGTTAACTGCCGTTAAGGATTCATTACTCGGTGATATTGCATTGCGTGCTGTAATATCTGAGCATAACCTCCTTCTCAATGGTAAAAAAATCAAACATAAGGGGAAAAATATTTATAAATGGATTAAATATCCCATAAACACCGTGCACAATAACATAAGTTTTGTGATACAAAACAATGATAGGGCGGTATTAGGGTTCATAAATAAAGATTATATACGGGATGAAAGACCTGATAAGTGGGTATTTCACAGAAGGATCTTGAGTAATAGAGAGGATGAAGTTTTTATAAAATATATAAAAACCAATAAAGTGATAAAACACTCCCCTCTTCTATGGTGTAAGGTGCTTAAAAAATACTTTTACTATTTCAGGGAAAATAAATGGGCGGGAGCACCTTTTCAAATATGTTCTAATACCTTTATAGAACAAGGGAAAGAAATTGATATTTCAATGGAGATCAAATTTGAAAATTGAAGAATTAAAGCCACTTCTTATTGCACAGATCAATACTGAAATTATTGGTGGTGGAGCTGAGGTTTTTACACAGCAAATAAAACACTTTTTCCCTTTATTGAAGATAATAGATATAAATATTTTAAAGAATGATCCCCTGAATGAAGTACAGAGGGTGCAAAAACTCACAGAATTTATTTTAAAAAATTATAATTTAAAAAAATATGATTTTATAATCACCTTAGGAATTGGTGCATGGTATTTTAATAAATTGAAAAGATATGATCTTAATATTTTAAATTTTTATCATGGTAACTGGATGGGTTTTAGAGATCATTGCTATTCAATTTTTAATACAAAATATTATTATATATCTATTAAAAAGATCCCTTTTGAAAAACAAAGCGGAAAAATTGCAAATAACATAGGGGTTTCAAAATTTGTTGAAAATTATTTAATTAAGGAAAAGATGCGAAACCATCAGGTTATTTATAATACTTCTCTTCTTGAAATAGAGAGAAAAAGGGATGACTATATTCTCTTTACGGGAAGACCTACGAGAGAGAAAGGGTTTGATGTTTTCTTAGAGGTCGTAAAGGCTTTTCCCAAAGAACATTTTGCAGCATTACTATTGACGGATAAAAGCCTGACAGATTTGCCTGAGAATCTCAAAATATATGGGAATATTCCCTATGACAATATTTCAACTGTTTATGAAAAAGCAAAAATGCTAATTTCACCTTCACTTTTTGAGGGAAATTCTTATTCGATCTTAGAGGCATTGAAAGGAGATATTCCCATAATTGCAAGTAATGTAGGACTTATTTGGGAGTTTGATAAAATCCCGGGTAAAAAAATACTAAGGCACAGTGGGAAAAACTATATTTCCGCTGTAAGAGATATTTTAAATGAAGGAACATATATTTCTCCAAAAACATTTTTTAATGATAATTTTTCACCTCATATAATAAAAAAGAATTGGAAAAAGGTTTTAGGAGACATCTTTTGAAATTAAGTGTAATAATCTGTACTTATTATGAAGAGAGAAAAGCTCAATTAGATTTGCTGATAAATGATTTAAAGAAACAGACAATTAAAGATTACGAACTTATTATTATAAAAGGTATTTCACCTATTGGAAAGGCAAGAAATATGGGAATTAAAAAAGCAAAAGGTGAGATTATTATTTTTTTAGATGATGATGTGCGGCTAGGAAAAAATACAATTAAAAATCTTGTAACGGGCGTAGAAAAATATAAAAATGCCATTGTCGGCGGATCACATATTATTCCTCATAACTCAAACTTTGTTCAACGATGGATTGCAAGAGAAATTCCGCGTGAGGAAGTAAAGATCACCCATAAGGATTTGAAAAATGATCTTGTCGGAACCGCATGTTGGGCAAGTAGAAAAGATCTTTATGAAAAGGTCGCTTATTTCAATGAGAAAATAACCGCTGGAGAGGATACGGAACTTAGGGCTAGTGCATTAAAAAAAGGATATGAGATCATTCTCTTAAAGGATACATTCGTCTATCACAATGTGAGAGATAACCTTCTTGCTTTTTTTAAACAAAGATTTTGGTATGGTAAAGGGATCGGGCAATTAAAAAGAGGACAAAAAAACAAGATTTATTTGTTCTTATTTGGGATTTTTTATGGAACATTTCGTTTGATATTTTTTCCATTGCATATTTTTATGACAGATCTTAATCTTTATTTACGAAAAGAAGTAGAAAGTCCTATAAATATTAAATTACTCTATGCTTTAAGTGATCTTTTTTTTGTTCTGGGGTTTATAAAAGGGATAAATGAAAAAATTTAATATAGCAACACTATTTATTTTTCTGTTTTTTATTTTAATGTTCTTTTTAAATATAAAAATTGCATTTACAGTTCTTTTTTTAGGGGGATTTTTTATCTTTACATTTTACAATATTAAATTTGCATTCTACCTTTTCCTATTTTCCTTGCCGCTTTCTTTTAATGTCCACCTGGGTATGATGGGGATTCATGATATTTTTATTGCTGACGCTTTGTTTCTAATTATCATTCTTATTTTTTTTATTAAAAAAATTTTAAGAAGAGAATTTGAAATAAAATTCACACCATTGACCTATTATATTCTATTTTTTATAATTATTTCCATACTATCAATTATTTTTGCTAAATATTCACTTGAGAAAAATGAGTTATATAGAATAAATTCCATTTTGCATATAAAATATGCCGTATTATCAAAACAAAGCGTATATTCTCCGGGAATGGGAAATATCATACTTTTTTTAAGAACACTATATCCGATTTTACTTTTTCTTTTTGTTTCTGAGACCTTTAAGACAAGAGAAGACATTAAAACTGTTCTAAAAATTATATTAGCCTCAGGAATTGTTGCAATGGCTTATGGGTATCTGTTAAAATTTCACATGATACCGGAAAGTATTTATTCCGTTTACACCGGATATTATCTTAAAGCCCCAATCGTTAGAATTACATCCACTTTTGAAAATCCACAAGCATTTGGTTCTTTTGTTGCCATAATCCTTTCTATTCTTTTTTACTATAATATCCAAAGAAAGGAGGATATATTTCTCTGGTTTTTAACATTTGCATTCCTTTTTATTTTTATATTTACATATTCCTTAGGTGCATTCTTTGCATTGCTCGTTTCGCTTTCCTTTATTGTTATCTACCATTACAAGTCATCGGGTTTGGGAAAAACACTCATTTTATTATTGAGCATACTTTTAATTTCATTTGTTTTTCTAAAAAATGACATTATTTTTGCAAAAATTCACTCTTCAATGACCATGGTGAATCCTCATAAACACTTTCCATCAACTTTTCAGGCAAGAATAATTCAATGGGCACGATGGTTCAAAATATTAAAGAATCATTATTTATTAGGACTGGGATATCCCCTTGTTTGGACGGATAATAATTATTTAAAACTAATAGTTAATGCTGGAATATTG
>JAGGYO010000186.1 GCA_021162505.1 bacterium | reverse complement strand
TTTTAAATGAAGTTGGAAATAAAAAGGTAAAAGGAAGATATTGGTATTTAGGAAAAGATATTGGTATTAATAAATCGGGGAAATGGGAAGTTGTACTAGGGCGGGAGAACTATCCTGTGAATTATGTTTCATATTATGGGGCTGAAGCTTATGCAAAATGGGCAGGAAAAAGATTGCCTACATATAGCGAATGGAAATTTGTAGCTACAGGTCGACATAGTGAATGGAAATATCCATGGGGAAACGAATGGGATCCTAAAAAATGTAATTGGAAAGAAAACGGCGCAATTGATGGCTATAAAAAACTGGCTCCCGTTAATGCCTTTCCTAATGGCAAAAGTGCTTATGATTGTTACAATATGGTTGGAAATGATTGGGAATATATTAAAATGAAACCTGGCGAGAAGATGCAAAGGCATTATGGTGGTTGTTATAAATACGATAAAGAATATCAAACAGTTAATTCTTTTTTGATGGGTTTCCCGGAAGACAGTTATCCTTGTGTAGGTTTTAGATGTGTAAAAGATATTGAAATTTCCGGTAAAATGGGGACGATGGTAGAAAAAGTAGAAAAAACCGAATGAATGTTTTACAACGCCTTCACACTTGTTCAGGGATTCTCACATCTTTCTACTTTTCAGACTTTTCACCTTTCTTCACTTATCTCTTTTTTCCCATACTTATAATAATATGCTTTGATGAGTTTGGATTTGAATACGGGCAATATCCCCTTTACAAATACTGCTGTTGATAAGGCATCTGAATCAATAGGATCTTTTGTAATTACTGTGATTCCGTTATACAATGTCGGTTGGTATCCGGTTTTGGGATCAAATATATGACAGTATCTTTTTCCATTCTTTTCAAAATATCGTTGGTAATCCCCTGATGTTGCAACGCTTTGATCCTTGATCTCCACGATCTTATCATAAACACCTGTTGGCTCATAGGGAACCTGCACACCGATCTTATAAGTTCTCTCACCATGACCATAAATATTCCCGCCAAAATTTAATAAAAAGGTATTTACTCCCCTTTTCAAAAGGAATTGTTTTGCCTTTTCAAGTAAAAATCCCTTACCAATTGCACCAAGATCAAGCTTACAATTTTTTGTAGTTATCCTATCCTTTGAGATATTTAGTTCTCTTGCTTTCTTTAAAAAACTTTCAATATCTTCTTTTTGAGGGATATGCGGATTCTTTGTGCCAAAGCCCCATAGATCAACGAGTTCGCCAATAGTAATATCAAACCCGCCGCTTGATGCTTCTCTCATCTTCATTGAATAATTTAAAAGATCGTACAGCCATTGCGGCGGATCTAAAAGTTTTCCTGTATCATTCAATTTATAGATAAAAGAATTTTTATTGTATCGGTCAATATCACTTGATAATCGTACGATATAATTCTGCAGATCATCAAGTATTTTTCCCTCAACTGATTCATAAATCTTAATGGTAAAAAAAGTATCTGCGGTAAAGAACTGTCTTTGAATAACTTCCGGTTTCTCTTTACAGCTCAATATGAGCATAGATATAGAAACTATTATTAAATATTTATACCAATTTCTCAATCTCATTGAAAACAAATTCCATTATCTCTTTAATTAGTTCTTCACTAAAATCAAATTTAATATTGCCTGTATTATATATTTCCGGTATTGATTTTGAATATCCCAATTTCAAAGCATTTGTATAATCTTCAATTGCCTTTTGCGGATCATTTTTATAATTTTTCCATACCTGTAAAGCACCAAGCTGAGCCATTCCATATTCTATATAATAAAATGGTACCTCAAAAATATGTAATTGTTTATGCCATGAATTTTTTATATGGTCTTCAAGTCCGTTTATATCAACATTACCGCCATATTCTTTTCTTATCTCAAGCCATTTTGCCTCCCTTTCCTTAACGGAATGATCAGGATTCAAATAAACCCATTGCTGAAACAGATCCACGGAACTCATCCATGGAAAAAATAGTAATATTCCTTCCAATTGATTGTAAGTAGCTGCCTTTTTCTCCTCTTCTGTCTTATAAAATACATCCAGATAATCAAGAGTGATAAGCTCCATACTCATAGAAGCAAGTTCTGCAACCTCAGATGGTGTTTCAGAATATTCCACAAGATCCATCCCCGCGGTCAAAAAAGTATGCTGAGCATGCCCTGATTCATGTAATAATGTGGTTAGGTCTCTATGTAAACCAACTGCATTCATAAAAATAAAAGGCATCCCTGTTTTATTTAATGGATAATTATATCCACCTGGTGCTTTCCCCTTTCTTGATTCCAAATCAAAGTACTTTTTTTCCTTCATCTTTAAAAGGTTTTCTTTGAATTCGGGTTTTATCTTTCCTGCAATTTCAATAACACCATTTGCTAATTCTTCACTATTATTAAAGGGCTTAAGCGGTTGTTTCGTTAAAAATTCAACATTAATATCCCACGGTTTGATGGAATCAAGTTTTAGATATTTCTTTTTTATTTCAAGAATTTTGTTGTAATATGGTAATGCAGCGCTCTTAATGCTTTCATGGAACTTCATACAATCAACAGGTGTATAATCGAATCTCCCCATTTGTTCGTGTTTATAATCTCTGTAATTAGAATATCCGGCATTTTTTGCCTGCTCTGTCCTATTTTGAATAAGTTTTGTAAAGAGCTCATTCAATTCACCGCTCACTTTACTTCTTGCATTTGCAACAGCGTAATAAGCGTTTTTTCTGACCTCTCTATCCGGTGATTTCAAAAACAGACCCATTTGCTGAATGGTGTATTCTTTCCCTTGAAATTCAATGTTTAAATTTCCAACTATATCATAGTATTTATGGGAAAGTTCGGACTCTTCTTTCTCAAGCGGAATATTAGCCTCAAGCATAAATTTTATTTGATTTTTAACAATCTTCTTATAATTTCCCCAAAAGTTATCATCCAACTGATCAAGATACGGTGAACCTACGATCTTTTTTAATATCTTGATTTGATATGGCTTCAATTGAGGATAGATCTCCATGAACATTTTCTTATATTTTGCTTTATATTCTTCATTATTTGTATCTCTTGTTGAATTGATATAAGCCCAAGCCATTGTTTCCGAGATCTCTTTTGTAATATTTTCAACCGTTTTTATAAAATCTTCAAGATCATTTTTATTCTGCGGTTCAGCACCAATTAGCTTTTCAAAAACAACCTTTAAATCATCAAAATTCTCAGGATTAAATTTCTCTATTTCAATTTTCATACATACTCCTTTGGTATTATTTTATTTTACATTATTTTCATTTAAAATCAATAAAGGGTTATTTTATTTTTTCTGCTTTATGAAATGTAATGATAAAATACCTGAGCATTAAGTATAGTAAGATACATTCAAAGAATAAATAGATAGCTCCATCAAAACGATATCTAATAAGATAAACCGCATTGACTAAAAATCTAACCAATTTAAACATTGCTAATTGTAATTCAATGATACTATCGC
>JAGGYO010000096.1 GCA_021162505.1 bacterium | reverse complement strand
TTTGATGTATTCTTTCTTACCGGATCAGATGAACATGGGCAAAAAATTTCTGAGGCAGCGGAAAAGCAAGGTATCACACCAAAACAAATGGCTGATGAAAATGTTGATTACTTTGTTAAATTGTGGGAAAAATTGAATATTGATTATGATAAATTCATTCGAACCACGGATAAGGACCATGAAGAGAGGGTTGAGAAGGTACTTCAAAAACTATATGATAAGGGATATATTTATAAAGCCAATTATGAGACCTATCACTGCATCCCTTGTGAATCATTTTGGAATTCCAATCAATTAAAAGACGGTAAATGTCCTGAGTGCGGCGGTGATGTGATTTACGAAAAGGAAGAAAATTATTTTTATAAAATTTCAAAATTTCATGATGAGATCAAGAAAATATTGAAAGAAAATCCCGAGCTTATCAAACCTCGACTTCGTTATAATGAAATGATGGGAAAGATCGATGATTCAATGGATGATAAAAGTGTTTCAAGAGCAAAATTTGATTGGGGCATCCCTTTGCCGTTTGATAAAACCCATGTGGCATATGTTTGGTTCGATGCCATTTTAAATTACATTACAGGCATCGGTTACCCCGATAACCCCCAACTTTTCAATAAGTTCTGGCCTGCCGACCTTCATGTGATCGGTAAAGATATTCTATGGTTCCACACCCTCTTTTGGTATGCTATTTTAAAGGGACTTGATATTGAGATCCCAACTGTTTATGCTCACGGGTATTGGCTTATTAAGGGTGGAAAAATGTCAAAAAGATCCGGTATTGTCGTTGATCCCTTTGAATTGACCGATAAATACGGTGTTGATCCTGTGAGATATTTTCTTGTTTCAGAACTCTCAGAAGGACAAGATACGGAATTTTCAGAGGAACGATTAGTAGAAAAATTTAATAATGAACTTGTTAATACCTATTCAAATGCCATTCACAGAACATTAACAATGTCGGAAAAATATATTGATGGCGATTTTAGCAAGTACGAAATAAGAAATGGTGAATTGGAAAATAAATTGATAGAACAATTTAATGAAATGAAAAGAGAATTTTTCAAATTTATGGATCAGTATAACCTTTTTCAAGCAATTAAGTCACTTATGAAATTTTGTAGGAATATTAATGCTTATATTGATGAATCTGCTCCGTTCAGGGTAGCAAAAGTTGATCTTGATAAAACGGCAACTATTCTTTATACCATTTTGGAAGGGTTAAGAAATATTACTATTTTATTATACCCTTTTATCCCTGAAACGGCAATAATGGTATTAAATACGGACTTTCATTATGAAAATTTGGAAAACATTGATTTTGAAAAAGAATGCATTTGGGGAAAACTTGATAAAAATAAGATCTATAAAAAAGGCGAAGCCATTTTTTCAAGAATAAAATAGGAGATTGTATGGAATATGATGTTAAAGACCTTAATTTAGCAAAAGAAGGTAAGAAAAAAATTGATTGGGCTGAAAGAAATATGCCCGTATTAAGAACCATTAAAGAAAGATTTTTAAAGGACAAACCACTTGAAGGCGTAAGGATCGGAGCTTGTCTACATGTAACCACAGAAACGGCAAATCTTATGATCACATTGAAAGCAGGTGGTGCAGATGTGAGATTGGCCGCCTCAAATCCACTTTCAACTCAAGATGAAACTGCTGCTTCATTGGTAAAGGATTTCGGTATCCCCGTTTTCGCAATTACCGGTGAGAATAATGATGTTTACTATAAACATCTCCAAGCCGTATTAGATCTTAAACCACAAATTACTATGGATGACGGAGCTGATCTTCTTGCAACATACCATAAAGGGAATTATGATTTTAAGGTTTTAGGCGGAACAGAAGAGACAACGACAGGTGTCATTAGATTAAAAGCAATGGCAAAGGATAATGCCTTGAAATACCCTATCATTGCTGTGAATGATGCAATGACAAAACATCTTTTTGATAATAGATACGGAACGGGACAATCCACCTTGGACGGTGTTATCAGGGCAACGAATATTTTACTTGCCGGCTCAACCGTTGTTGTTGGTGGATACGGATGGTGTTCAAAGGGGATCGCGGCGAAAGCAAAAGGAATGGGATCAAATGTAATTGTTACAGAAGTTGAACCTGTAAAGGCATTAGAAGCTGTAATGGATGGTTTCAGGGTAATGAAAATGATTGATGCTGCACCTTTGGGCGATCTCTTCATTACCTCTACCGGGGATATTAATGTTATTGATAAACATCATTTTGAAAATATGAAAGACAATGCTATCATTTGCAATTCCGGGCACTTTGATGTAGAAATAAATAAAAAAATATTAAAGGAAATATCAAAAAGCGTTGCAGAAACAAGGCCATTGGTGAACACATATATTTTAAACGACGGCAGGAGAATTAATCTTTTGGCGGAAGGACGATTAATAAATCTATCCGCAGCAGAAGGACATCCTTCAATGGTAATGGATATGTCATTTGCCAATCAGTCCTTGTCAGCAGAATATATTTGGAACAATTATAAGAATATGAAAAATGATGTATCTATAATTCCGGAAGAGATTGATACCAATATTGCAAAATTGAAACTTCAAACAATGGGTATTGGGATCGACAAGCTAACAAAAGAACAAGAAAAATACTTAAGTTCATGGGAAATTGGAACATAATAAATTCAGTTTCCTTGATTTTTTAGTATATTTTTTAATATTTTTAATTCTCACTTTTCTATCAATTAGTTATTTAAAAACAGGAATAGGCAGAAATGCTAATGTTTTTGTTTCAGGAAAACTCATTAAGGTAATTCCACTTAATCGAGATGCGGAATATACTATTAAAGGACAACTCGGGAATTTTATGATTGAGGTGAGAAGCGGTAAAGCAGGTGTTTTGGAAACCAGTTGCCCTGAAAAGATCTGTAAAAAGATGGGTTTTATCAATAGAAAAGGAAGCGAGATCATTTGTATTCCCAATAGAATAATGATAAAGATCTCAGGCGAGGCAGAAGTAGATGATATTTCCAGATGATTACAATATAAAAAAAAGTGATCTGAATATTCTTTATTATCTTATCATTGCCGTCGCACTGAGCTTTTTTGAAGGATTAGTACCAAAACCATTTCCTTTTTTACGCTTAGGACTTGGGAATATCGTTGTGCTGCACTTAATCTTAAAGGGTGATTATAGAAACAGTTTTTATATTGCAATGGGAAAGGTAATATTTTCCGCGTTATTTTTGGGTAGGTTGATCACACCTATTTTTTTAATGGGTTTTAGTGGAACATTGATGAGTTATATTGTCATGGTAATATCCTCAAGATTGCCCTTGAATGTCATTACTATTAGTGCTTTGGGTGGATTGACACATAATCTGACACAATTAATCGTTCTCTTGTTATTGTTTGGATTTACAATAAATCCTCTGTTGATAACACTTGCGATTTTATTCGGTGCGATCATGGGCACGATCAATGGTTTTATTTATAAAAAATATTTCCACCTCATTGACCTGCAATTGACATCTATATAAGCAGTTTAAGAAAATCTTAATTTTAACCACGAATTACCTAAAATCCCGATAAAATAGTAACTATGAATAAAAAATGCAGATAGGGCTTGACTTTTAGTTATAAATTAGTTATAATATAAGTATAACTATGGAGGCTATTAT
>JAGGYO010000291.1 GCA_021162505.1 bacterium | reverse complement strand
CTTTTTTTGTGATGAAATCAATTTGTAATTGCTTTATTTTAATAGAACTTAATTGTTTATTAACTATGACCTGTAACTTTTGAGGTTGCTGATGAGAAGCTCCATTTATACCAGCAGCACTTACAAGTCCTACATAATATTGAACATTAAGATACTTCATTAAATCGTTAATGAACCAAAATGGCGGTAATATTCCAGCACTCTTATACTCAAGGGGAATAATAATGTAAAATTTTCTTCTTATTCTCAATATTCGACCTTTTCTCTCATATCTTTGCAATGCTTTTTTCAAAGCAATTTCTGAAATATTGAGTTTATCTTTAATATACTCCCTTGAAAAGGTGTAAATTCCTTGTGATTGAAGTTCATCTAATACTTTTTTCATAATATATCTATACTGGTAAGTAGACATTTTTTGTCCACTTACTCATATTTCTACCTGATTATAATATATTTTTCATTTTTTGTCAAATTTTAGGGACACTCCTCGCCTTTTTCGCCTTTTTGTTGAAAATATAACAAAAGTTAATATATTTTATGGTGAATCAGGAAGATAGATGAATCTATTATGAAAACCAGGATTATCAAATAGTATAGAAAAATTTCCCTTTTTATTTTCTGAATGATACCTAACAAAATAATCATTGGTTAATACACTATCAACAAAAACTGAATGACCATATTCATTTTCATTACTATTTAAAAAATTTACTTGTATGATATCTCCTTTATCTATTGTGCTACAAAATTTTTGTGTGCTCACAGTAACATTTATTCCCAAACAACTATTTAGGTAATAATATAATTCGTTTACGCCTGTTACACAACCTCTATCCCCCGTTAGAGACAAGAAGCGGTCTTTACTTCAATTCTTCTAGGTCTCGGCAGATTTCACTCCTTATTATTAGCTGAAAGTCTCAAAGTCGCAACCTGACACCATTAATAAATATCAAAATACTTTTCTATTTCCCAATCTGTGACATGAATGGAGAATTCTTCAAGCTCTTTTCTCTTTATTTCGTTTAATTTTTCAACCATAAATGGTCCCAGAGCATCTTTTAATATTTTATCTTTATTGAATTCGCTCATTGCTTCCTTTAAATCCCCCGGCAATGTCTTTACCTTTCTTCTTTTCCTTTCTTTTTCGGTAAGTTCGTATATATTTTCATTTATTGGATCACCGGGATCGATCTTGTTCTTTATACCGTCCATTCCGGCGGCAAGTAATACGGTAAAAGCAAGATATGGATTTGCAGAAGGATCAGGAGATCTGAACTCTACTCTGGTACCAAGTCCCCTTGTAGCAGGGATCCTGATTAGTGTGGATCTATTTCTCGTTGCCCAGCTAAGATAAACAGGTGCTTCATAACCTGGGACCAATCTTTTATATGAATTAATTATAGGATTAGTAATGAATGAAATGGCTCTGGCATGTTTTAATATACCTCCGATAAAATAAAGAGCTTCCTTGGAAAGTTCATATTTATTCTTGGGTGAATAGAAGATATTCTTTTTACCGCTAAAAAGAGAAAGGTTACAGTGCATCCCCGAACCGTTTATTCCTTTCACGGGCTTTGGTAAAAATGATGCATGAAGATCGTAAAACAAAGCAATGGTCTTTGTAGCGATCTTAAAAGTAATTACATTATCTGCTGTCTTTAAAATATTATCAAATTTAAAATCGATCTCGTGTTGCCCCGGAGCGACCTCATGATGAGCAGCTTCCACTTCGAATCCCAATTGTTCGAGATTAAGAACAATATCCTCTCGAACTTTTTCCCCTTTGTCAACTTGTAACAGATCAAAATAACCCGCTTTATCATGTAATACGGTAGTATTCTCCTCATTATTTCCATTTTTTTTAAAAAGAAAAAATTCCACCTCTGGACCGGCTTTCATAATATATTTATGGGTTTTTTTTACATTATCCATTATTCTTTTTAATAAGTATCTTGGTGAGCCCTCAAAGGGCGTTCTATCCATTTTTTTCACATCACATATAAATTGGGCAACATCACTGTTTTTGTTCCAAGGTACTATGGCAAATGTATCAAGATCAGGACAAAGAAGCATATCCGATTCCTCAATTCTGGCAAAACCCTCTATTGACGAACCGTCAAAAGCAATTTCCCCATTCAATGCTTTATTTATCTGAGATACTGGTATCTCCACATTCTTCGGTGCACCTGTAATGTCTGTGAAAAGCATTCTGATGAACTTGATCTTTTTACTTTTAATGAGTTTTAGAATATCTTCCTTTTTCATATAACCTCCATATTTCTTATATTTTATCAAAATATTGAATAAAAATAAAGTTTTTTAAAAATATAAAATATGTTATAATGATGTATGAGAACTATTGGGATATTAGGTGGGGTAAGTTATTATTCAACTATAAAATATTATGAACAACTAAACATTTTATACAATGAGCATTTTAATGACAAGACATCCTGCCCCTGCATAATCTATAACTTGAATTTTGAGGAGATATTCCACTTACAAAATGATAATAAATGGGATGAAATATTTAAAATAATAAAAATCAGCAGCGAGAAATTAAAAGATGCAGGAGCAGATTTTTTTGTAATTCCTTCCATTACATTACATAAACTTCATAATAAAATATTGTCCGAGATAGAACTTCCTTTTCTAAGCTTTTTGGATGTTCTTTTGAATGTGCTTTTAAGAGATAATACTAAAACTCTGGGAATATTGGGAACAAAGATCACAATGGAAGAGGATTTCATAGCAAAACACCTCTTAAAATATGAAATTCATACAATTAAGCCTTCACCCATTGATATAAACCTTGTAAATGAACTTATATTTAAAAAACTAATAAAAGGAATAATTAAAAAAAATGATGAAGAAAAACTTATTAAAATAATACAAAGGATGCTTTACAATAAAGCAGAAAAGATATTATTGGGCTGTACTGAATTGCCTATTTTATTAAAGAATGCCAATATTGATCTGCCATTAATTGATCCAATAATAGCCCATTGCAATGCCATCTTCGAGTTTTCAATTAATAACTAAATATCATTAAAAATCTTGAATTTCGTCTAATATGTTTAATTCGCAATAAAAATTGAACTAAATCATTTATTCAATATCAGTTTTAGTATCTTTCTCAAATATTTCCTTTATTTGTGCCAAACTTCCCAAAATACCTGATGATTCAAACGGTACGATCATTTTTGTTGCTTTACCATCAGCAAGTTTTTCTAATGTTTCCAAATATTTTATGGCTATAAGGTCCTTTGTAGGATTACCGTTGTGAATGGCTTTATATACTCTTTCAACCGCCTCGGATTCACCTGTTGCCAACGCGATCTTCTGGTATTTATTTGCATCTGCTACAATTTGGATGGCCTTGCCTTGACCTTCTGCTTGTAAAATATCTGCCTGTCTTTCACCTGTGGCTTTTTCAATAGCTGCTTGCCTTTGGCCTTCTGCCTCTAAAATTATCGCTCTTCTATCTCTTTCTGCTTTCATTTGCCTATGCATCGCCTCGGTAACATCAGCGGGCGGTTCAATCCTTTGCAGTTCAACCCTTTTTACCTTAACACCCCATATATCTGTGGCTTCATCAAGTATCATTCTAAGATCAGTATTAATGGTTTCCCTTGAAGTCAGAGATTCATCCAATGCCAAGGTTCCTATGAGATTTCTAAGATTTGTTTGTGCCAATTTCGAAATTGCATAATTAAAATTTCTAATATTGTAAATGGATTTCGGAGGATCCATTACCTGATAAAAAATAACCGCGTCAACGGTCACAACAACATTATCCTTTGTAATAACATCTTGCGGGGGAACATCTACAACCCTTTCGCGAATATCAACATAGCGAAGTTTATCAAAAAAGGGAATGACCAGATTTATTCCGCTATTCAATGTTACCTGGTATTTTCCCAAGCGCTCTAATACTCCCTTTTGATAAGGTCTGACTATTTTGACCATATTGCCAAATAGGATTAATACAAAAACAACAATAACTACCAAGAGTACTACATTCATAAAAAACCTCCTTTAGTTCTCTATTCTTTTTACGATCAGATGAGTTCCATCTATTTTGATCGGTTTTATTCTATCACCAAGTTTCAGTTCAATATCATCTTCAGGCACACATCTCCATAGTTCTCCTTTGAATTTGCCCATAACAGTATTTTCTTTCTCTTTCAATTCGTCAACGACTTTACCTTCATGGTTCAATACATCCTCATTAGCAAGAAATTCCGGGACTTTTTTTGATATTTTATTTGCAAATTTTCTGGAGAATATTGCTCCAACGGATGAAAATACAATAAAAGTCACCCATTGCCACATAATTGGAACATGTAAGAAATAGGTTATTAAAGCTATTAAAGCACCTATACCAAACCAAAATGCAAAAAATCCTGCTGTTAACATTTCAAACAGTAAAAATACTACGGCTAAAATTGTCCACACCAACCAATATTCAAGTTTCATAAACAACTCCTATATTTACATTCTAACAATAATATAAAAAAAGTCAATAGTTTTTTGCAAATATTTTTAAAAATATTTTACTGTGATCCTTTTTCCACTATATTCCCAAATATTTTGTATATTATTATATTTAATTTCCCTTAATTTGATCAAGCTATCAGGGGGATTTTTAATAAAAGGAAATATGAATATGTCATACAATTTATTTTTACTTGATTTAATTCTATTTTTATGTTATAATGCTTTGTTATTTAATTGAAAGCTTTCTTGTGTTTAAGGAACTTAGAAAAATTTACTTTTTTTGTTCTCAGAAACACAGGTTTAAAGGAGGATTTAATGCAAGGAAGCAAACTTTATGTTGGAAACTTGAACTACGATGCAACTCAAGATGATTTGAGTGAACTTTTCGCACAATTTGGTACTGTCAAAGATGTAGTTGTCATACCAAGAAAAGGGTTCGGATTTGTTGAAATGTCAACTCCAGAAGAAGCTGAAAAAGCTAAAGACGAGTTGAACGGCAAAGATTTTCAGGGAAGAGCTTTGAGAATTGACGAAGCAAGGCCAAGAAGAGATTAATTTTTCGTTTTAATATTTGATATATTTAAAACTTAGTTATCTTTAACTTCGCGACTGCTATAAGTAGTCAGAGGTTATAGGCATGCAATTTAATGGTGTTGAAATTTGTTTTTCAGCACCATTTTTTTTGTTCAGAACATATTCATTTTTTGTTCTCTTCTCTATTCTAAAAGCAATTAACAATGGACCCCAACCCCTTATAAAGAGGCTGGATAAACAATTGAGAGTCATTAATACAGTTGAGGGTTGAGAGTTAAAAAACAGTATTCAGTATTTAGTATTCGGTGAAAAATAAATGGAATTTTAACTTATTAAACCTACTACTTAGCACGAAATACTTAATACCTCTTTCGACTTTTGACTAATTCTGGAAATCCCTATGGGAACATTCTCAAATCATAAAGTATCAGGACGCATCTTTTACTTCGTTCAAAATATCGTCCCTAATGTGGGACTTTGTCCCTGTCTTCGTCACTTTCGAACTTTGACTTTGGACTAATTATTGGACCTTATTCGTCTGTAACCTGTATATTTCCGGATAATTCAAATTTAAATGTCAGGATCACTTCAACTACAGTAGGATTACCGCTTTGCATTGCAGGAATAAATTTACTTACTCTTGCAGCATTTCTGGCAGCAGCATCAAGAGAATCATATCCTGAACTCTTACTTATCCGTACATGGGAAACATTACCATCCTTTTCTACAGTACAAACAATTTCCACACTTCCTTCTTGACCCATTACAGTTGCAATATTTGGATAATCGGGTATAATCTTTTTCACCAAATAAGGGTTGCTCATGTCTACAAATATACCCTCAGTCGTGTCTCCACTGTTACTTGTAATATCAGTTGGAAGTTCAGGATGATTGCTTCCACCTTCTATTTGTTCGGGCGGAAGAAGGGTCTCTACAGGAACGGGATTGTGCCCCCTTCTATCTATTGTTATTTCGGTAGTGGTAGTTTCATCAGGTCTTGGTGGGATAATTTTGATATCCGTTTGAATATTTATGATAGTTCCAGTTTCGGTATTCACCAGCGGTGGGTCAAGATAAATTATCTTGCCTTTAAATAAAGAAGAAGCAAACAGAATCGACAGAAGTGTAAGGACTGTCAAAACAGCAGAAATAACACGAACCTTGTTCAAATGAGCATTGCTCTGGGCAAGGTCTTTCCTAAGTTTTTTAAATACGCTTGCAATAACCTCCTATATAGGGAATTAATACAACCTCCCTATCTATCTTATATATTATGTGAAAAAATACCTCAAAAGTCAATAGGTAAGATAATATACCCTCAGTGCTCTGTGGTATATCCAGCACCTTCTTGGTGCTGTGGTTAATAAATTTTTGGTTCAAAGGTTTACCCAGCACCATAAAACTGGTGCGGGGTGAAATGTTCAAAAGTTAAAAGTAATTTTGTGCTTTTTTCTAACTGTCAATTTTCAATTGTCCATTGTCAATTTCCTTCAGTGCTCCGTGGTTATTCCATTTTATATTTTTTTATTTGTACCTTGAACCTGGAATTTTTGAATAGATTATTTAAACAATCCCAAAAGAAATTCTTTTATGGGAAAACTGAATAAAATAATTGGTATGATTATAAAGAATATAACTGCAACGACAGTCCTTTTTTCGGATCTTTTTCCTTTTTTCAATTCCATCACCTCAAAATCGTCCCTTTTTATTTTTGACATATTTGGGATTATTGCCGGAGTAGAATTTTTATAATTTTTATACTCATTACCAAATTTTTTTAGTAGAATGGTCTCTTCGTACTTTACGATAAAAAAATATTGAAAGAAAAATAAAATTACTCCAGCTCCAATAAATATCCAATTAGTAGATGTTAACACAAAACCTAAAAATATGAAAAAATTTCCCAAATATAAGGGATTTCTAGTTAATCTATATGGTCCCGAATCAATCATTTTACCCGTTGAATTACCTCTTGTTCTGGAAATTGAACCGATGAATGACACGGATATTATTCTTATCCATTCGCCTAAGAGTATTAATAATATACCAATTGTCAAAGTGATTAAATTCCTATTAAAAATAAAAGGTAATATCAAAATAAACGGAAGCGGTGTATAACTTCTTAACTTAAAGAGAAATTTTCCAAATTTATCCATATCTAATTGTACTAAAAAATTCAATTTATTGCAAGTATTTTTTTTGTTAGATCTTGGCTTTGAGCTATTTGAAGAACAGATAAAAAATATACCCCACGGTAATGCCCACTAACATCCCAGCAAAAACTTCCAATCGGGTATGTCCCAATAATTCTTTTAATTTCTCAAAGTGGAACTCCTTTTTCTCAAAAATTTCATCCCTTATCTGGTTAAGTATCTTTGCCTGCATTCCAACTGATTTTCTGACACTTTGTGCATCGAACATTACAATAAAGGCAAAGATCGTAGAAAGTGCAAAAAGTCCGCTACCAAAACCATAGTATAATCCAATTGATGTGGCAAGACCGGTTGCAACTGCTGAATGAGCAGAAGGCATTCCTCCGGTGCTAAAGTATATACTAAAATCAAATTTTCCCTTTTTGAAAATGAGCATTATAAGTTTGATGGTCTGAGCCATTGTCCAAGAAGCCAGAGCCGCAAGGAGAGGAATATTTAAGTACCATTTTATATTAATATTGTTCATATTACAATATTGGGCATTTGTACAATCCGCCGGATAATTTTTCGAGTTCTTTTATGGACCGCGCAGCCAGTAATTTGTTATTTGCTCTTTTCTTGTCAATTCCAAGATCCTCGGGTGTTTGTACTTTCTTTTCTTCTCTCAGTTTAGCAATCTCTTTTTTAGAAATTGATCTTCCAACATCTGTGTCACCTGCAATAGCAGCTACAGCAGCCATTCTACTTTCAATGTCACGGCATTTATCCAAATAAGCAATACCCTTCTCTGTTACAATATGTGTGACCTGGTCACCTGAGATCATAATAGGAGGGGCATTAAAAAAACCCTCTTTATAAAGTTCCATTGCATCCAATTCTTTCTTAAATACGGGAATTCCCTTCTTCTCACTAACGGTTGGAGTTATTTGGACTACAAGTTTACGACCATAGATAATATCATTTTCTTTATGACCTGCCATTTTAAAGGTCTTGGTATAATGTCTTCTTCCGGGGGGGGTTGAACCTAAATTAGGTGCTCCGCCAAAGCCCGCGATCATGCCTTTTATTGCTGTGGAACTATTTCCATATCTATCTATCTGTAAGGTTGCACCGATAAAAAGATCAATGGCATATAATCCAGCAGTATGAGCATTGCTTCTACTTGAACGCATTGTACCATCAGGACCCATACTGAAAATATCACCTCTTGCTTTTATATATTCTTCCATACCGGGTTCGTTTCCGAATGAATAGATATGTTCAACAAAGCCCGCTTCAATCGCAGGGATCATTGTAGGATGAGGGTTCAAAGCCCAGTGTGTACAGCACTTTCCCTTGATACCGATTTCTTGGCCATAAGTAGGGAGAATTAATTCTATTGCAGCAGTGGGATATCCTATGCCATGATTTAAGGTCTTTACACCATATTTTTTATATATACCCTTTAATACCATCATCGCCATTAAAACTTGCTTATTGGTTATATTAGCAGGATCCCTTGTAAAAAGAGGTTTCACATAACAATCTTTTCCTGTTTCAATAATGAAATCGACCCAATCACCGGGAATGTCCACTCTTTGTAATTTATTGACTTTCTTTTTTACCTGTGCTATAACAATACCTTGATTGAACTTTGTGGCTTCTGTTATAATTGGTGTTTCTTCTGTATTGAAGCCGGTATAAAGGTTTCCCTTCTCATCTGCATAATCAGCAGCAATTAAACTAACATTGGGATAAAGATCAATAAAATATCTTCCGAAGAGTTCCAAGTATGTATGAATAGCTCCGATCTCAACTTTTTTTTCTTTGACGATCTTATAAAGTGCTTTGGATTGAGGTCCGGAAAAAGCAAAATCCAATTTTTTGGCAATGCCTTTTTCAAATAATTCAATATGTTCGGGCAAAACTAGTGATGACTGAACCATATGAAGATCATGGATCTTATTAGGATCTATTTTTACAAATTTTTTGGCAAGATAATCCGCCTGTTTTTGGTTATTTCCTTCTAAACATACCCTATCCTTCGACTTAATAACGCTTTCCAAGAACTTTACCGTTTCACTTTTTTTAATAAATTTACTTCCATTAATAGTAAATTTTTTACCCCGAGAAATACGCTTTAAATACTCATTTTTCTTTTTGTCATATCTCATTTTTTCTTTCCCTTTATCCGCTTATGCGGTTCGAAATTCGATCTTGCCTTTTTTGTAAGATAGTTTTTGTAGGATTCAATATTTCTATCTTCCAGGTGGTCAAAAAGCATAGGAGCATCTGACCCGTAAGTGACTTTTTTTATTGGCTTGGGATCGAGTTTCGCATAAATGATCTCTTCACTTCCCCTTGCTAATGCTAATTTTCTGGCAATTGGAGACACGATCATACTATGTCCGAAAAAATAATTGCTTTCATTATCGGGACCTACTGAATTTACTGCAATAATATAAGTATGATTATCATAGGCACGAGCCTTATTCGTCATTTCCCAAATATCATAACTTCTTAATAATGCAGAAGGTCTTGCAATGATCTCGGCTCCTTTTATTGCTAATATTCTTGCGATTTCAGGAAAATCACCATCATAACAGATCATAATTCCGACTTTACCGAAATCCGTATCAAATACGGGATAATCATTTCCATATGTTGACCAGCCACCTTCTCTTGTAATTCTCTCTGTGGGGAATAGATGCGTTTTCCTATACTTTCCCACAATTTCACCATTTCGTATGAAAAAAGCACTATTATAAATAACATTTTTCTTATTTGTTTTTTCGTAAGTTGGAATGATAACACTTGTTTTTGTTTTTTTACTAATCTCCATTATTGGTTTCAATTTTTTCTTAATATCCATAGGTAAAACCTCATAGAATTTCTCTAACGGCATCCCGGGCGAAAATCCGGTAGTTACTGTTTCCGGAAAGACCACTAATTTCGCTTTCGTTTCTTTTACCGATTTTTTATACCAATGAACAATTTTTTCTATATTTTTATCAATATTATTGGGATAAACGGAAATTTGTACGCCGGCAACGGTAACTTCTTTCATAAGCAATACTCCTCTACTTTTTTGATCTTGGATTGGAAAGTGAATATTTGAAATAATTTGAATTGCATGATAGATTATAACAAAATTACTAATTACTGTCAATTATTTTCGGGAATATATATCTTTTAGAATTAATTTTCTAATCAAGTTCCTTTACAGAAGCAATCCTTTTATATTTAACATCTTTAAATTCTTTGAAATGAGCTTTCCCACATTTGATTTTCTGTTGTTCACTCTGCCTCAATTCCTCACCCTCTGATTTTGTTTCCGCAATAAAATAAATAGTTTCTTCATTTTTCTTAATCAATGCCCAGTCCGGATTATAATTTCCTATGGGTGTTCTAATTTTGAACCAGAAAGGAAGTTTAAAATAAAATTTTATATCATCTCTGCTTTCACATTCCTTTGCAAAATCATATTCAACATTAGAGTCGAGTGGAACAAGATTTTCGTAAATGGTTTTATCCTTCTTATTTATTTTAAATGTCAGATCATTTACATGTATTTCATACTCCTCAAACAATCGCATTTCGTATTCCTTTTTTCCAATTTTCTCATATTTTATACCGTCGATCATAAGATCATATAAAACATTTTTTATCGCATCCACGGTTTTATCAAGAAATACCTGCGGGTTAATTAATATATCCGAAATTCTCCCCGTTTTTTTTAATATTTTCATAATAGTAGAACGCGTCAATTCTGTTTTTTCCTCAATATAAAATAGTATGTCGGGTAAAATTGGTTTGTCATCTATTTCTTTAGTTCCCGATGACTTTATTTCAGTTGACACACCGTTTTCTTCAATATTTATCCCAACTCTTGTAATTGATATTTTTGCTTTTTCCACATTTCCCATTTCCTTGACGGCTTTCGCCGCTTTTTCAATTAAATCTTCAGTATTATATGTAACTTTGTAATTGATTTTATACTTTATTCTATTCCAAATACTCTGAAAATTTTCATCTAATTTAAACCCTTTACGATATTTAACAACTGCCCTATTTTGTTTATTTTTTATTCTGCCCCCAAATGAAACACCGCATTCTTCTTCTATTTGTGTTTGTAATTGTTTGGCGAAATCCTCGTAGGATTCATTGGCAATTACCGTAAGACGATTAATATTTTTATCCTGAATTCTTATTCCATCTTGATTTACGGGAAGTCGTAGTCCTCTTCCTATGGTTTGTCTTTTTTCCCTTTCACTTGACATTTCCCTTAAATTACATATTTGAAATACATTGGGATTATCCCAGCCTTCACGAAGTGCGGAATGGCTGAAAATAAATTGTAGCGGCTCATTAATATCCAACAGCTTTTCTTTATCTTTCATTATTAATTTATAGGTGTTATCATCTGCCTTTGAGTTTCCCATGGTATCTTTCCATACACCTTTCTTGTCCTGTGAAAAATAACCGTTATGTATTTTTTCTACATCAAAAGAATTCATATTTTTAAATCTTTCTTGAGAGATAAGTTCGGTAAATATTTCTTCAAACCATAGGGCAATTTTTCCTTTCACAGGATTTCCGGTTGAATCATAATCACGATAATTTGAAACCTTGTCTATAAAGAAAAGAGACAAAATTTTAATACCTTTCTCTCTATATTTTTTTTCTTTCCAGAGGTGCTCTTCAACTGTTTTGTATATCTGAACCTTCATTATATCATCGATTTTTGAACCGAGATTGCTGCCCAATGTTAGGTTTTTCCCGTTTGAAAATTCAAGATATTTATTTTCAGAATCAATTTCGTTTACAATATAACCATTTTTATATATCTCCCTTTTATTAGATTTTTTATAAAGATCATCACCCGATTTAACCGAAACAAGCTTCCGCTTTATCCCATTTTCCGTTTTTATATCAATAAAAACATTTGCATAGATATGGCTTTGGGTTGCTTTCACATTTTTAAGTGCCACATAAGCATCGTTAAAGTCATTTTCAGTCATAATAGAGTCCACTTCAATTTGTTTTACTAATCCGAGATCATAAGCCCTCACGGGATTAAGAGAATAAACCATATTATATTTATTGGTATGAGTGGCGGAATATCGCAAAGTACAAAGAGGATTCAAATTATTAATTGCCTTTTTTCGTTTTTCCGTTTCCATATTTTGCGGTTCATCCACAATAACAATAGGATGTGTATTGATTACGAATTCTCGCGGTTTTCTCCCTGTAAGTTTATCGTTGTAACGATTTATGATATTTTCATCTTTTGCAAATGAATCAATATTGATAACAAGGATTTGAATTGTGTTTGCAGAAGCAAATTGCCTTAATATTGAAACTTTTTTTGAATCATAAACATAATAATTTACCGGTTCATTGTCATAGAGATTTTGAAAATGGTCATAGGTAATTTCCAGATTTTTAAGAACTCCTTCTTTAATTGCAATTGATGGAACAACAATAACAAATTTTTTAAACCCGTATTTTTTATTCAATTCATAAATTGTTCTGAGATATACATAGGTTTTACCCGTTCCGGTTTCCATTTCCACGGAAAAATTCATTCCGTCAAGTTCTTTTATTGCGGGTAATTCGTTTTCCTTTTGAATTTTTTGAACATTTTCCAATATTTGTTCTTTACCCAAATTTAGACGATTACTTATATACTCTATAATAAAAAGTTCGGGATCATTTTCATTTGATAGTGTAAAAATTCCTTTTCTTAAAATTTGCCCTTCAAAAATATTTACAATGGAATTTATTGCATCAAGCTGAAATTTTTGGTTCGGGTCAAAATGCAGTTTCAATTGTAAACTCCCGATAACAACTTGTAAACCCTACTAGCAATAAAATGCTTTGAGCAAATCGTGAAATGAATAAACCTGAGGTAATATGTTTTTTTCTGTTCATTCCGTGGGAAGCTAAATATTCTGCGTACAATATAACGAGTAATATGGGACGCAAATAGTTTTGCGGGTAATATATTGAACACAAAAAAAATATTCATTTAATAATTTCTATTAATTCTGGAAAATCATATAATGAAGGTCGCTGGCCTTTACCTTTTTCAACCAATTTCAAAATATCTTTTTCTAATAATCGTAAAATTCTTGCTGCATTTGATTTAGGTATTCCCGTTTGCTTTTTGAACTTTGCTGTATCAAACCAAGGATTTGAAAATATAAACTCTACCACTTTATGCGTATATTGCGAATGTATTATATTTTGAACTTCATCAAGTACTTTTCTATGTAGAGTTAAAATTTCCTCAACTTTTTTTCTATTTTTTGAAGATTGTGTTATTACGGCTTTTAGAAAAAACTCTATCCAATTTTCCCATTTACCTGTTTCAGATATACTATTTAAGTTTGCATTATACGCTTCTCTGTTTTTTTCAAAATATTCACTCAGATAAAAATTAGGAGAATTAATAATTTTTTTATAATAAAGAAAAAGAGGTAAAAGAATTCGTCCGGTCCTGCCATTACCATCCCAAAACGGATGAATAATCTCAAACTGAGCATGAACAATCCCTAACTGCGTAATAGTATCTTTCTCTTTAAAATGAATATACTTTTCTAAATTACTAAAATGATCATTAATATATTGCGGTTCTGGGGGGATAAAATTAGCGTTTCCAATATCAGCTCCAAGCCTACCGATATAAACAATACCGGTCCTGAATTCACCCGGAGTTTTATTTTTCCCACGCGCGCCCGAAAGTAATATTTTATGAATTTTACGGACAATTCGACCACTTAACGGAGTTTTTTTTAGCTCTTTACTTGCAGTAATAATAGCTTTTCTATAATTAATAATTTCAATTATATCATCATATTTTTCTACTTTATTTTTCGAATTAGCTTCAAATTTATAAATATCTTCAAGAGTTGCTTGTGTTCCTTCTATTCTCGAAGAAAGAACAGCTTCATTTGTAATTAATGGAGAAAGCAATATATTTGGGTCTGGAATACTATTTAACAATGAATCAAATTTTACAAGTTCCCGATTAGCTTCGCTAATCAAAGAAATGAATTTCTCCCAATCAATATTTTTTAAAGGTAATTTATCCGGTATAAATGGTTCCATATAATTACACCACCTCGAAATCTATTTCCGCATCTTTCATTTGCAATGCGGTATTTGTTTTTAATTGGTCATTATTTTTAAATAATCGGTCAAGCGTTATTACCTTTTTCGGTTTTTGCAAAAGAATATCCTGAATAATATTTTCATCAATTTTTTCCAAAATAAAAATTATTTTCTTATTATTTGCCGAATAATAACCGCTCTTTTTCTCAATTTTCGTTGTCAATTCAATGCCTGATTTCAATAAAAGTTCGTAAAGTATATTTTCTATTTTTGAACCGTCTTTTACCGGATCAATATGATCTTCCATAAGTTTGATGAGAGTCTCTTCATCATTTACATTATTTGAACGCCATATCTTAAAATTGGATTCTCGTAACTTGAATACCTTAAAGCCAAGATCCGAATTCTTTAGTTCTTTCTTTGGAGTTTCTTCTCTTATTTTCTTTATAACTCTTCGAATTCGTTCTTTGCCAATCTCAGCAATGGTTTTATAGCCTGCTTTGTAAGCTTCACTCATTTCGTCAGTTTTTTCCGGCATTTGAACAAGTATAAATTTACGATTCCCGCTGTCTTCCTTGTTCAAATCAAGAACGGCGTGGGCAGTTGTGCCGGAACCTGCGAAAAAATCGAGAATGATGTTATTTTCATTAATTTGACTAATTTTTATTAAATGCTTGATTAATTCTGATGGTTTGGCAAAATCAAAAGGGATATTTATTTTTTTAAGTTCTCTCGAGCTAATCCTATTTTCAAATTTATCAATATAATCAACAGGAACACGACCTTCCTTTATACGATTTTTAAGCCATATTTTTGTATAAATATTCCACTTCGATTGTTTGCTATTTCCGTTCTGTAATGAAGAAGTCTTTGTTTCTTTAAAAGATATATTGTTTAATAGAAATTCTTGTTTGTAACGATCATAAGTCCAACGCCAAACGCCATCTCCTTTTTCCGGTTTTATTTGCTCGCCTTCTGATACTTTTTGAGGAATAGTACGACCTGGAGGTATTACATATGTACCATCTGGGCATTTAATCCAATATCGTTGGTTGGCACGGATATCAAGACCGGCTTGGTATAAACCCATTTCTCTAAAACGTTCGCCTTTATTATTTCCGTCTTTTTCAATCTGTGTATAAATTTTATCTATAAAATCCCGTTCAAGTGACAATCTAAAATCTTTTACTTGCTCAATGTTTCGAGAATAAACCAAAATATATTCAGTATTAGGAGAAAAGTATTTCCCTTTACTACCACCTTTTTTCATTAATCGTGTAATTATACCAATTTTATTTTCTTCACCAAAAATTTCATTACATAATATAAGCAGATTACCAATCTCGTTTTGACCAATTGAGACAAAAATCACGCCATCATCTCTAAGTAAATTTCTTGCAAGAAATAATCTCGGATAAATCATTGAAAGCCAATTACTGTGATAATGTCCTTTATCTTTTGTATTTTTTATCAATCCTTCTCTTTTTAGGTACCCATTCTCATCCTTAATGCCTGCTCTTTTTTCATAGTCCCGTCTGTCTTCCTGAAATTTATCCGAATACACGAAATCATTTCCCGTATTATACGGCGGATCAATATATATCATCTTTATCTTACCGTAATATGATTTTTGAAGAACCTTCAACACTTCAAGATTTTCACCTTCAATGAAGATATTTTCCGTATCATCAAAATCAATTGATTCCTCTTTATTGGGAATAAGAGTTGCCGTCGTCTGTTCTTGTAGGACTCTGAACGCATCTGATTTGCCTGCCCAATTCAATACATATCTTTCATTCTTAAATTCAATATTATCTCCGAGAGCTGCTTTCAATTTTTCCCAATCAATTTTATCTTCGGTAAATGCTTCTGGCAAAATATTCTTTAATTGATTTAATTTGTCTTCACTGATACTCAATGATTTGCCGTCCATTATCCGTACTCCTTTAATATCTTATACATTCAAATCGCATGCCTCGTAATATTATTTTTTTATAATTGAAAAGACCTAAAAAGTCAAATTTTTTGAGGTATATTTGTTCTATTTTTTTTATACTTAATACGATTGTATCCAAATTCCCGGGTCAAGTCCGAAGATGACGGAAGACAAATGAAGAATGAAGAATGAAGAATTAAAGAGAATTGAATTACCACGGAGCACACCTGTTTGCGTGCGGACACGCACAGGCAGGCGGAGCACACTGAGAATAAAGAATAATGAGATTATTACGCTTTTACTTTGTAAAAGCTCATAATGACAAGGATGAATGGATTCCTGCCTTCGCAGGAATGACCTGTAAATACGGGGTTAAACGCCAAAAGATAGATTCCGTGTCAAGCACGGAATGACAGGGAAAAAATGAGATCCCTACGCCACTTTGTGACTCTGGATGACGGAAGACAAATGAAGAATTAATTTCTCTTTAACCTGTCTATGCTCAGAGTGCTCAGTGGTTATTCCATTTTTTTATATTTTCTTTACTTCGACCTTTGACTTAAAAAAAACGCACCCTGCAGGATTCGAACCTGCAACCTGCGGATTCGAAGTCCGACGCTCTATCCGTTGAGCTAAGGATGCATATTTTTAATAATGGTCGGGGAAGCGGGACTCGAACCCGCGGCCTCATGGTCCCAAACCATGCGCGCTGCCATCTGCGCCACTCCCCGTTCTATGAAACTTTATTATATAATTTTTTTAAAAATAATCAAGGTTGGAATAAAAAAGCCGGACAAAACGCCCGGCTTTTGACCGAATAAAATTAGTCTACAGTAATACAACTAACTGGGCAGGCTTCAGCGGCTTCTTTTGCACAATCAATATTTTCTTGTGAGATAAGACCGGCTTTGCCATCATCCTGAATTTCAAATACATCAGGACACATACTTGCGCAAACTGCACAACCAATACAAGCTTCTTTGTCGAGTTTGATCATTATTGCCTCCATTATAAATTAAACTTATCTTTCAAAATATCTTCTAAAGATGTTCCTTTTTCTTCCAAGTCATAATATACTCGAATATAAGGCTTCTTTATATCTACAACTCTTTTAAGATCAATTGGTGTAGCACCTAAAACAATATCACATTCTGCATTATCAATGGTCTTTTCAAGATCTTTCATCTGTTTCTCGCCATATCCCATTGCAGGTAATATTTTTTCAAGGTGATTATATTTTTCATAAGTTGCTTTAATTGATTCGACAGCATATAGTCTCGGATCAATAATTTCGCCGGCACCGTATTTCTCAGCTGCAACATACCCGGCACCATATTTCATCTCTCCATGAGTGAGTGTAGGACCATCTTCAACAACAAGGACTTTTTTACCTTTAATTGCTTCGGGATCATCAACTTTAACAGGTGAATTAGCATGAATGATGCCTGCTTTCGGATTCACTTCCTTTGCATGTTCAACTATAAGGTCAATATCTTCCTGTCTTGCAGAATCTTCTTTATTGATAATAATATAGTCGGCTAATCTGAAATTCGTTTCGCCAGGATAATAAAGCATTTCATGACCCGGTCTTAGTGGATCTGCTACGGTAAAGGTAATATCGGATTTATAAAAACTAAAATCGTTATTACCGCCATCCCATAGAACTATATCAGCTTCTTGCTCTGCTTGTCTGATTATTTTCTCATAATCAACACCTGCATAAACAATAACTCCCTTGTCTATATGTGGTTCGTATTCTTCTCTTTCTTCAATAGTACATTCATGTTTATCAAGATCAGAATAATTTTCAAATCGTTGTGTAATTTGTTTTGCCAAGTCGCCATAAGGCATAGGATGTCTAATGACTACAACCTTTTTACCTGCATTACTCAGTATTTCAACTATCCTTCTTGTTGTTTGGGATTTACCACAACCTGTCCTAACTGCCAATACCGAAATCAAGGGTTTATTACATTTGATCTCAGTATCATTTCTCCCAAGAAGCATAAAGGAAGCACCTGCTGCTTGGACCAATGATGCCTTATGCATTAGATTTATGTGTTTAATATCCGAATAAGAAAAGTAAACTTCATCAATATTATGTTCTTTGATAAGTTTTACCAGATCGTTTTCATCATATATTGGAATCCCATTTGGATATAATTCGCCTGAAAGTTCTACGGGATACTTTCTACCTGCAATGTCGGGTATTTGAGTTGCTGTAAAACATACAACATTGAAATCCTCATTTGCCCTAAAAAATGTGTTGAAATTATGGAAGTCCCTTCCGGCAGCTCCCATGATGATCACGCTTCTTTTTTTCATACGCAATACCTCCGAATAAATTTCTTATATGATACCATTTTAAACTTTAAAATCAAGTATTTTTTAAATATTTTTAAGTAAAGCGAATTTTTCCATAAAAGGAAGGAAATCCCTCGTGCCGCCATTCTTTGCGATTACTTCCATAACTCTTGAATCACTGGGAGCGAATCTACCTCCGAATAGAGCTTTTATATTCCTGTATTCTAACATTTTTTTGTCTAAGTTCGTGGAAGGTCCTAATAGAAAGATACTACAATTCACTGTTTTGGAAATAATTTCCATAAATGTGCTGTTAAAGATAGTAGTAGAGGAAAGTATTAATGCATCGGCACCCTTTAAAAATTCATCTCTTCTGCTAATATCTGTTGTGAATTCATCATTTTTCATAAGATCAAATAT
>JAGGYO010000224.1 GCA_021162505.1 bacterium | reverse complement strand
CTATATTGATATTTATTAAAAAAATGTTATAATATAAAATTAATATTAGGAGTGCATATGTCTAAAAAACTTCTTTCGGGAAATGAGGCTATTGCTCGCGGAGCATGGGAAGCAGGCGTTAAGATCGCTGCTGCTTATCCCGGTACACCATCTACTGAAATATTGGAAACAATTGCCAAATATGGTGAAGTTTACGCGGAATGGGCTCCCAATGAAAAAGTTGCTTATGAAGTTGCCGTGGGTGCGGCGTTTGCCGGCAAAAGATCTATTTATGCAAGTAAGCATGTTGGGTTGAATGTTGCAGCTGATCCTTTTTTTACATCGTCCTATACGGGGATAGAAGGTGGTTTTGTAGTTGTAACCGCTGATGATCCGGGAATGCATTCTTCACAAAATGAACAGGATAATAGAAACTATGCTCGGTTTGCAAAGGTTCCGCTTTTTGAACCTTCAGATTCAGAAGAAGCAAGAATTTTTACAAAGATGGCATTTGAAATGTCAGAAAAATATGATACTCCTGTTTTGTTGAGAGTTACAACCAGAGTTTCACATTCAAAGGGTCTTGTAAATTTTGAAGACAGGGTTGAAAAGGTCGTAGAAAATTTCCCTGAAAGAAAAGAAACAAAATATGTTACCATTCCTGCTCATGCAAAACCATTGAGGATACGCATTGAAAAAAGATTTAAGGATCTAAGGGAATTTTCCGAAAATATAGAGATCAATTTTGAAGAGATCAATGATAAAAGATTGGGCTTTATTGTTTCGGGTATTTCTTATCAATATATTAAAGATGCATTTCCCGAAGCAAGTGTTTTGAAATTAGGATTCACAAATCCACTCCCAATGACAAAAATAAAGAACTTTGTGGACAAAATAGAAAAAGTAATTATTGTAGAAGAGACGGATCCAATAATGGAAACAGAGATCAAGGCAAATGGGATAAATGTTCATGGTAAAGACATTATTCCAAATATGTTCGAGCTAAATACAGACATTATATATGAATCCGTTACGGGAAATAAACCACAGATAATTGAAGTAAAAGAAGCTCCTGTAAGACCGCCTGCATTATGTCCCGGGTGTCCTCATCGCGGTGTTTTCACAATTTTAAGAGAATTAGGTCTTCGTGTTGTGGGTGATATCGGTTGTTATACATTAGGAGTTTTACCTCCATTATCGGCACTTGATTGGCAAGTATGTATGGGTGCAGGGATCAGCATGGTACATGGATTAGAAAAAGCATGGGATGATGAAAATTATAATAATATTGTGGGGATGGTAGGAGATTCAACCTTTTTCCATTCAGGTATAACAGGTCTGATTGATATTGTTTACAATAAGGGTTTGGGAACTATTTTCATACTTGATAATTCAACCACTGCAATGACGGGCACTCAGGATAATCCCGGAACCGGTAAGACCTTAAAGGGTGAGATCACTAATCATGTGAGTATTAGAAAAATTGTCGAAGCCGCAGGAGTCAAAGATATTTATGAAGTAAATCCGCATGATCTGGATAAATTAAAGAAAGTTGTAAGTGAAGCTGTGAATAAAAAAGAGCCCAGCGTTATTATTACAAAATCTCCTTGTGTTCTATTAAGATATAAGGCAAAAGAAAAATTTACACCGTTAACAGTGAATCCGGAAAAATGTATCGGATGTAAAATTTGTTTATCTGTTGCCTGTCCTGCTCTTGGATTTGACATTACCAATAAAAAAGTATTTGTTCATCCCGAACTTTGTACGGGCTGCGAGGTTTGTTCGCGTTTATGTCCTACATCTGCATTTGAACTCAATGGTGAACCACTCGTTTATGAAAATAAACATAAGATAAGGGGGAACTGATGAATAAAATAGAGATATTGGTAGTTGGTGTCGGCGGTCAAGGGGTAATTACTGCATCAGAGATCCTATCAGAGGTAGGCATACTTGCCGGTTATGATGTGAAGAAAAGCGAGATACACGGAATGTCACAAAGGGGAGGAAGTGTTTCATCTGATGTGAGATTTGATAAAGAGAAGGTTTATTCCCCTACCATTAGGAAAGGTCATGCTGACTTTATATTAGGATTTGAAATATTGGAATCATTTAGGGCTTTACCCTTTGCAAAAAATACGGGTGTTGTGATCTCTTCGGATTATAAACTGGATCCAATGACGGTTTCAGCGGGTGCTGCCAAATATCCCGAAGCACTTCAGGATAAGATAAAAGCATTGGTACCTAATTCCTATTTTTTCAATAATGCCGATACCATAAAGTTGGTAAAAAACCCTAGGGCATTGAATGTTTTTATCCTTGGCGCCTTGGCATCATTCTTACCCATTGAAGTAGATATCTGGAAAAAGGTCATTGAACGAAAGGTACCTCAAAAGACAGTAGAGATAAATTTATCTGCATTTGACGAAGGATATAAGATTGGTAAAAAGTAATATTTTATTTGAACTCTTATTTGAAGATATTCCATATATTGATATGGTCATGGGTTTTGAGTATTTCAGATCCAATCTTTTAAAGGGATTGAGTGAAGAAAAACTTGATCATGAGAATATAGAGTTCTTTTTTACCAGAAATCGCTTTGTTGTAAGGATAGACGGTCTCACGGAAAAACAGGATGATATTATTGTGGAGATCGCAGGTCCTCCTAAAAGTATATGCTATAAGGATAATGAACCTACTCCCGCCCTCATAGGATTTTGTAAAAAAAATGATGTCTCCATGGATGAAATAATTTTTAAAGAAAAAAATGGAAAAGAATACATTTTTATTAAAAAAGGTGTTAAGGGAAAATATTCAGTAGAAATATTAAAAAATTTATTGAGTTCGGGAATAAAGAGTATTCCTTTTAAGCGAAAGATGAATCTTGATAATTTACAGAATTTTATTAGACCCATTAGAAAGATCATATTTTTGAAAAATGACGAGGTAGTACCTTTTAAACTTTTTAATATTGAATCGGGAACTGAAACCTTCATTCATCATTTCAGAGAAAAAGTCAGCATTAATTCCATTGAAGAGTATTTCACTGTACTAGAAAAAAAGGGAATTGTAATTAAGGAAGAAAACCGTATTGAAATAATTAAAAAAGGGCTAAATGTTTTGTCAAAAGAAAAGATTTCCTCTAATATCAGTGATTTTCAATTGAAATTTTTATCCTATTTTTCCGAGTCGCCATTGATGATCACGGGATCTTATGATAAAAGATTTTTAACATTACCTGTTGAGATATTGGATTTGACCCTTTGGAAACATCAAAAATGCGTGCTTTTATTGAAAGGTAATAAACCCATTAATAAATATTTGACCGTATGTGATAATTATACTAATGAAAAAAGGGTTATTAGTGATTACGATAAGGTAATTCTTTCCCGTTTTGATGATGCTGAGTTCTTCTATAAAAATGATCTTAATACATCCATTGATGAAATGTATAAAAAAATGAAGGACACCATCTATTTTGAAAATTGGGGTACTTATGAGAAATTCTCTAAATATTCAAAATATCTTGCAGATATGCTCGGAGAAAAAATGGGTTTGGATACAAAACGAACGGGCGAGATAATTAAATATGCAAAATGTGATCTTGCATCAGAGGTAATAAATGAAAAGACCTATACATCCCTGCAGGGGATCATGGGGTATTATTATTTATTAAATGCCGGTTTTCCCGAGGAAGAAGCTATTGCAATAAAAGAGCAATACCTTCCCAAAAATGAGAACGGTAAACTCCCTGAAACAAATTACGGGGCTTTATTGTCACTTATTGATAGAATAATGTTATTGAGCGTTGTTTTTTCTCTGCATTTAAAGGTTTCCGGCTCAAAAGATATTTATGGCGTCCGACGCGCAGCACTTGCGCTCTATAAACTTTTTAAAAAATTTAATTTTAATTTTGATATTATTAATATCTTCGAAAGGATTGATTTCTTATCAAAGATAGAGATCGATGAGCTATATAAATTTATTGTGGAAAGGATAAAAGCATTTGAAAAAAATGATCTTAATGGGGAGATAATAGAAGCAGCGTTATATTATGACGAAGGGAATCTCTCCGTTTTGAATAAGAAATTATATGCTCTTTGGGATTTTTCAAGATCAAAAGATTTTAATGATATAAAAACTACTTTAAAAAGGGTGTTGAATATTCTTGAAGGTAAAACCTTCCAATTTGACCCTGGGAAATTAATAGAACTTGATGAGAAAAATTTATATGCGGGATTTTTGGAATTTCAAACTGATCTGGAAAAAGCAGATGCTGACTTTCTCGTGATCTTCAATCTATTAAATAAATTAAAACCTTTGATCGATAAATTTTTTGATAATGTTATGGTCAATGTGGAAGATAAAGCAATTAGAGAAAATAGAAAAGGTTTGCTTACAATGTTAGGTAATGAAATATTGAAAATAGCGAACTTTAAATATATTAGCTAAAGGAGGATAGGATGAGTTTTGAAAAAATGGTTTATTTTTATGGTGATGGAACAGCAGAAGGCGCCGCCACAATGAAAAACCTTTTAGGTGGAAAGGGAGCAAATCTTCATGAAATGTCAAGATTGGGAGTACCAGTACCTCCGGGATTTACAATGACAACAGAAGTTTGTATTCATTATGCAAATAATAATGTATATCCTGATGGTTTAAAAAGCGAAGTCGAAGATGCAATAAAAAAAATGGAATCATCCGTAGGTAAAAAGTTCGGGGATAGCGAAAATCCGCTTTTAGTATCCGTTAGATCCGGTGCCAGGGTTTCAATGCCCGGCATGATGGATACGGTTTTGAACCTTGGACTTAATGATACTACATTGCAGGGTTTGATAAAGCAAAGTGGCAACGAACGATTTTCTTATGATTCATACAGACGATTTATTCAAATGTACGGTGATGTTGTTATGGGAATTGACCATGATGACTTTGAAAAAATATTATCAGCTGTTAAAAAAGAAGTAGGCATTAAGCTCGATACAAAGCTCACTGTGGGTAATTTAAAAGAGGTCATTAAGAGATATAAATCCATGATCAAGGAAAAATCCCATAAAGAATTTCCCGAAGATCCTCAGGAACAATTATGGGGAGCAACTAGTGCAGTTTTCGGCTCATGGAATAATTACAGAGCAATTCAATATAGAAAGATCAATCATATTTCTAATGATTGGGGTACCGCAGTAAATATTGTTGCAATGGTTTACGGGAATATGGGCGATGATTCTGCAACTGGGGTTGCATTCACAAGAGACCCTGCTACCGGCGAAAAAAAATTCTTTGGTGAATTTCTCATTAATGCACAAGGAGAAGATGTCGTTGCAGGAACTCGAACTCCGCAACATATCACAATAAAGGATTCCCAAGAATGGGCAAAAGAAAATGACATTGATGATGATACGAGAAAAAATCAATACCCTTCGTTAGAAGAATATATGCCCGAAGTATTTGGGCAATTAGTATCTATCTATAATAAATTGGAAAATCACTATAGAGATATGCAGGATATGGAATTTACCATTGAAAAAGGGCATTTATATTTATTGCAGACAAGAACAGGAAAAAGAACAGGCAAAGCCGCTGTAAAGATTGCCGTTGATATGGCTAATGAAGGAACAATAACTAAAAAAGAAGCCGTTCTGCGTGTAGATCCTGATCAATTAGATCAACTTTTACATCCAATGCTTGATCTCCAAGCTGCGAAAGGTCATAAGCCGATTACAAAGGGATTGCCCGCATCTCCCGGTGCAGTTACTGGTCAAATAGTTTTCAATGCATTAGATGCAGCTCAATGGGTAGATGATGGTAAAAAGGTTATTTTGGTAAGACATGAAACATCTCCGGAAGATATTAAAGGTATGCAAGTTTCACAAGGCATATTAACCGCAAGAGGTGGTATGACATCACACGCCGCTGTTGTTGGCCGTGGTATGGGAAAATGCTGTATCGTGGGATGTGGATCACTTGATATTGATTACGATAAAAAAGAAGTTGGTATCAGTGGTACGGATATTTTATTAAAGGAAGGTGATATTATTACTCTTGACGGAACAACCGGTAGGGTTTATAAAGAGGCATTACCCACAATGGACCCTGAATTTACAGAGGAATATAATGTTTTCATGAAATGGGTTGATGAAATTAGAACAATGGGTGTTCGAACTAATGCTGATACTCCGGAAGATGCTAAACGAGCAAAGAGCTTTGGAGCAGAGGGAATCGGGCTTTGCAGAACCGAACATATGTTTTTTGGCGAAGATAGAATCAAAGCAATGAGAGAAATGATACTTGCAGATAATTTAGAGTCAAGAGAAAAAGCTCTGGCAAAATTATTACCCATACAAGAAAATGATTTTTATGAAATAATGAAGGTAATGGAAGGGCTACCGGTAATTATAAGATTATTGGATCCGCCGCTTCATGAATTTTTACCACACGAAGAAAAAGAACAAAGAGAATTAGCAAATGACCTTGGTATTTCTTTGGATAAGATACAATATAGGGTTGAAAGTTTGCATGAAATGAACCCCATGTTAGGCCATCGAGGTTGCAGATTGGGCGTTACATATCCCGAGATCAACAAGATGCAGATCACAGCTATTTTAAGTGCAGCCGCAAGATTAAAAAAAGAAGGAATAGATGCAAAACCTGAAATTATGGTTCCTTTGGTAAGCGAGTTGAACGAGTTTTTACCTGTAAAAAAGATGGCTCATAAAATTGCAAAAGAAATATTTGAAAAATACAGTGTAACATTTGATTTTATGGTTGGAACAATGATCGAGATACCAAGAGCAGCGCTTTTGGCAGATGAGATCGCAAAAGAGGCAGAATTCTTCTCATTTGGAACAAATGATCTTACACAAATGACCTTTGGCCTTTCAAGGGATGATGCCGGTAGATTTTTACCGAGTTATGTTGAGAACAAAATATTAGCATCTGATCCATTCCAAAAGCTTGACCAAAGAGGTGTTGGCAAATTAGTTGATATGGCAACGAAAAACGGAAAAGCAGCAAATCCTAAATTAGAAGTTGGAATTTGCGGTGAGCACGGTGGCGAACCAACATCGGTTGAATTTTGTTATAGAACTGGACTTGATTATGTGAGTTGTTCTCCTTTTAGAGTACCGATCGCAAGATTAGCATCAGCACAAGCAACGATAAAAGATAAAAAATAATAAGATGTATTAAGTACTAAGTTTTTAGTACTAAGTAAAAAAGTAGAAAAGCAGCAACGGAAAAAAGGGATAATATATTTAGACCCTCAGCTTTAGGTTGTTTTTAATATTGAATGGATGATACACACGAAAGGCTGGAGTATGGAAGGTTGTAAAATAATATGAAAAAAATAGAATATACTCCCATTGGGATCATTCATTCACCATTTAAAGAACCAAAAGGCGTTCCAATCCAGGCAGCTGTTTCAAAAGAAAAAGGAACAATAGAAATATTTCCTGAATATGAAGAAGGATTAAAGGATCTTGATAAATTCTCACACATTATTTTGATATTTCACTTTCATTTATCAAAAAAGGGGAAACTTTTAGCAATACCATATATGGATACAAAAGAAAGAGGTATCTTTTCAATAAGAGGTCCATCAAGACCCAACCCAATCGGTATTTCCACTGTAAAATTATTAAAAATTGCAAAAAACATTTTATTTATTGAAAATGTGGACATTGTTGATGGAACACCACTTTTGGATATTAAACCCTATATACCGAAATTTGACAATAGAGATACTGAAAATATCGGCTGGCTTAAGGGAAATATACAAAAGTTGCCAAACAAAAAGGATGACGGGAGATTTAGAAAATGATAGATATAGAAGGTTATAGGGGATTTGTTTTTGATTTTTATGATACGCTTTGCTATGTAAAAGAGGACATATTTCTTGAGGGAAAAAAAAGATCAGCAGAACTTTTAGGCGTAACATTTGAGGATTTTTTTGCAATATGGAAAAAACTTGGGAAAAAGAACATTACAGGTGAGCTTTATTATACAAAGGACAGAGTAAAAGAGACCATTAGCGGTTTGAATTTAGAAGCGGATGAAGAAATTATTGAAAAGATTTCAAGATTAAATGATGATTATCTTGTAAAAGCTGCAATACCATACAAGGGCGTTGAGAAAATAGTTGAAAAACTATCAGAAAAATACGATCTATACATATTATCAAATGCTTCATCAAGTGTTGAAGAGGTCATTGAAAGGTTCAATGATATATTTAAGCACTTTAAAAAGATCTATTTTTCCTATGAACACGGCTTAGCAAAACCGGACCCGAATTTTTATAAACTTTTAATAGAGAATGAAAGTATTGATCCCAATAAATATTTTTATGTTGGCGATGGCAATGATCAGGAATTGGATATTGCTAAAACATTCGGATTTACAACGATAAAGGTAAGTCATGAGGTAATGGCATCATATCGGTTCAGGGAAAGCGAACATTTTGATCATGATATCAAAGATCTAAAAGAACTTCTTCCAAAATAAAAACTCCTCTGTAACCACGAATTACGCGAATTCGACGAATTAAAGAGCAGCATTTAGTTTTAAAAAATTATTTTAATAGGAAATATTGATATTTTTTGCTTACTATAAAAATAGGGGCGGTGTTTCAATTATTTCAGTTACATATTGTTTATTCCGAATACACAATGAATTATAGTCATATTTTGAAATTATGACACATAAATCCCTAAAAGCCGCAAAATACTACTATATTGGACTTTTTAACGATTTTTCTACTTTTTCTACCACCGTCCCCATTCTTTTCGATAATTGAAAAGGCAAACTACAAAAATGGAAAGGTAATATATTAACTGAATTACAATAAATGGCAAACTATACAATTTAACCTTGATAATTTTTCCTTTGCTTTTTTTAAAGATTCATCGTCAAGTTTTTTTTGGTCTTATTTTTTCTTTTTATTAAGTATTTTTTCTAATGTTTTACCTAAATTCTCTCCGCGTAAATTTGTTGCAATAATTTTTCCCGTTGGATCAACAAGTATGGTTGCAGGAATTCCCATTATTTCAAATTGTTTTACAATGGGACTTTTCCAGCCTTTATTTGTAAGTGAGTTGCACCATATCATTTTATTCTTCTCTATGAATTTTTTTGCCTTATCCTTGTCTATATCAAGCGAAATACTCAATATTTCAAAATTCTTGCCTTTGTATTTTTTATAAACTCTCTTCATATTGGGAACCTCTGCAATACAAGGAGAACACCATGTAGCCCAAAAATCCATTATGTAATACTTTCCTTTTAAATTTTTATTTGATACATATTTATTCTTATTAAATAATTTCACTTTAAAGTCCGGGATCGCTTTTCCTTCCATTAT
>JAGGYO010000283.1 GCA_021162505.1 bacterium | reverse complement strand
TGCCTATGCATCAATAAATACAAGATCCCTTTTGAATATATTTAAGTATTTAGACATTAATAAAAAAAGAAATAAATTATGGAATTAGACATATACCCTTATAGATATACAATCGTGAGAATTAAATTAAAAATGCAAAAATGCAAGCACCGTCCCCGATAAATAAAAAAAAACTTGACAAAATCATAATATTTTGTTATAAATTAACATATAGGAGGTATCTATGAAAAAAATCCTTGCAGTACTTTTTGTGCTTGTAGCAGTAATGTCATTTGCCACAACAGGTAGATTGACAGGTTTCCAAGCACCGTTTTGGGCGGTATCTGATAGTTATAATGTCTTACAATTGCCCAATACTGTTTTTGATTATACCGGTCTCGGGCAGCTTGAATATCTGGATAGTTCAGGTAGTTATTATGGCGGAATGAATTTCAAATTGATGGATAATATTGCCATGGGTCTATATTTTCATAAAGCCGGTCAAGCCTATATTTTCAATATATGGAATATAGAATTTTTTTTCCCTCCTATGGATACCGATGGTATTTATTCCGGTGTTTTGGGAACATATTATTGTTTTGATGCTATTACTTCATATAAGTTATCAGACAATTTCTTAATCGGTCTATTGATCAATTATGTTCACTCTCATGATAATTATGATGAATCATCATTAACAAAACCAAACCTTGCAAATGGTGATTATGATGATGAGACGAAGAACAGTGCACATGAATTGAATTTCAAACTTGATATTACATTAAAGGAATTTGCTCTTTTTAATCTTTTTGATATTGGGCTTGATTTTGGTATTCCCATGCATAAATATTCATATACTAATAAAGTGTATGATACAAATGCTTGGTGGGATTATGATGTTGAAACGACCGAATTAAATGGTGCAGGTTATATGGGTGTCTGGACATTGATGAAGACCAATATTGTCGATTTTTTCTTTAAGTTCTATAATGCCAAATTAGATCATAATTCAAGATTTACCAATGATAACAATTATGATGGGAATATTACTGTAGCTGGTGGTGATACCGATGAAGGTGAAGAGACCCTGCAAAATATTTCTGAGATCCATGTGGGATTATCAAAATCAAAAAAGAATGCGAAGATGCTTTATTTTTTTGCTGCTTATTTACAATCAATTTCCACAAAATGGCATACAAAAGATATTGATTATCTAAATAATGAGACCGATGAAGAATATAATTATAATGATTCGGAGCTATATATCAATTTTTATAGTGGTATTGAATATTATATGAAAAAATGGTTAACTTTAAGAGGTGGTTTTAAACTTGAATGTTTGTTAAGTTCATCATATACAATAGAAGATCCCGATTGGACTGCTAATGCTGTAACAGATATTTATAATGAAAGCGACAAATATAGTGGAACTCCTTATATTAATATAATGGTTGGAAATACATTTCATCTGGGACATTTTGATATTGATCTTGCCTTTTATCCGGACAATCTATTGAATATTTTTATTGCAACAGGCAATTCTAATTCAATCGTAGCACAAGGTTCAATTATTTATTATTTTAAATAATATTGGGTAATTAGATGAAAAAAGGTTTAATAATAGCCTCATTATTTTTACTCACTATATTATCCTTTGGCAGTATCGGAAGAATTACCGGATTAAATGCACCCTATTGGGCAGTGGATGATACGAATAATGTACTGTATTTTCCCAATCTGATCTTTAATTCTCCAGGTGTCGTTCAGCTGGAATCATTGGAAAACAGCAATAATTATTTTGGCGGATTCAATTACATACTGGGTCGGCATATTGCATTTGGCATTTATTTCAGAAAGGCACAATCCATAGGGCTTTCAAGATTAATGGGGGATATCCCACCACCTGCAACCACATTCAATTTTTCAAATGGTATTTCCATTTCAAATATTGCTAATTTCTATAATTGTTTTGACTTTATAGGCAGTATAAAATTTGGTGAAAATCTGTTTTTTGGTTTTTCTCTTAATATGAACCGTTTTTCAAATGAATATTCCGATCGACAGAATTCTGTGCCGCAAAATAATGGTGATTCAGGAATAACAGAAGATCTAAATGCAAGTGAATTAAATTTCAAACTTGACATTTCAATAAAGAATTTTGTTTTTTTCAATTATCTTGATCTTGGTATGGACTATGGAAAACCGAAATACTCGCATTTATTTCAATGGGATATATATAATAATGGATGGTATCCGTTCTGGAAAGAACTTTATGAGACCAAAGAAACGGGATATATGGGATTCTGGCTCATGGCAAAAAGTAATTTCTTTGATCTGTTCTTTAAATATTATACTACGAAATTGGATAATAGTTCTTATTTTGGAATAGATATTCAACCCGATGGTATAGTCGACTTTGGAAACAAAAGCCAAACAGAACAATCAAACAAGGAAATGATCATTGGAATATCAAAGACCATAAAGAAAAAAGCATTTTTAATGTTCTTTGCAGGATCATTTAATATGGAAAAAATACTTTGGTATGGAAAAAACTTTGATTTTACCAGTGGTGATACAATTGATCAATATGATTATGATACTACCGACCTTGTTTTGAATTTTTATACCGGTATTGAATATTTTATTAAGAAGTGGCTGACATTAAGAGGCGGATTTAGTGTAAATTGCCCCATCTCCTATTCTTATGACCTTAGTGAGCCAACTTGGGTAGCTAATGCGGTAACGGGTATTTATAGTGAAAAGATAAATTATAATAATGTATCACAGGTAATGATAATGTTAGGCAATACCTTCCACATTGGTCTTTTTGATATTGATCTTGCATTCTATCCAACTGCTTTGCTGAATAATTTATATCTCCTTACAGGTAATTCCGGAATATTAGTGGGTAAAGGATCTATTGTTTATAGGTTCAAATAAGGTATAAATTAGTGAGAATATGTTCCGCCCTCCTTCGGGGGAGCGGAACGATAATTTAATTGACAGTTAAAAAAAACAGTATTGAGTACTAAGTATAAAGTTAAGAGAAATGGAATAACCACAGAGCACTGAAAATAGTTTAGATATAATGAAAGAAAAAACTTGCATTTTAAAAAAGTGTTTAGTACAATATTAAAAAAGAAGGCCCTCCTTGAAGAGTGGTCTTCAAGGAGGTAGACTTATGTTATACAT
>JAGGYO010000051.1 GCA_021162505.1 bacterium | reverse complement strand
AAATATGAATGTAAAAAAAGATGCTATCATTGAGTCGAGAAAGGCAAGTAATGGCTCTGATTTGATAGAGTAGTTAAACAATTAATGAATTCAGTGCGGTATATTTATACCAGGAAAGTTCTTTATTCGGAAAGGCGATCATCAAATTTTTCAAAACGATCTTTCTTCTAAAACCCAGTGAAAAGAGAAATAAACCCAATATTCTCCCGAGTAAATATGCAAGTCTGGGTTGTTTATCCGATAAAAAATAAAAGAATTTAATAAAAACGATCATATTATATTGTAAAGATGAAAATATTTACCCTTTTTCGCTAAAAGATCGTTATGTGTTCCTGTTTCTATGATATTACCCTTTGACAATACAAATATTATATCGCTGTTTTTTATAGTTGAAAGACGATGTGCTATAATTATATTTGTTCTTCCTTTCATGAGTATTTCTAAGGCATCTTGCACAATTTTCTCCGATTCGCTGTCCAATGCTGATGTTGCTTCATCTAATATGAGAATATGCGGGTTTTTTATCAGTGCTCTTGCAATGGCTATTCTTTGCCTTTGTCCGCCTGAAAGAGAATACCCCCGCTCTCCCACGATAGTATCAAATCCTTGGGGTAACTGTTCAATGAAATCATAACTATTACTTGCCTTTGCCGCCTCAATGATAGCATCTTTTTTTACATTCATATTTCCATAAGCTATATTATTGTATATGGTATCATTAAAGAGGAATGGCTCTTGTGAAACATAACCAATGATAGAGCGAAGGTCTCGAACAGAATAATTTTTAATGTCCCGTCCGTCAATGATGATCGTCCCTTTGTCAGAATCATAGAATCTTAATAAGAGTGCTCCTATCGTTGATTTGCCGCCACCTGATTCGCCTACGATAGCAATATTTTGTCCTTTTCTTACCGTAAGATCAATGTTTTGCAAAACCCAATCTTTATGATTATATGAAAACCAAAGATTCTTGAAGATGATCTTATTTTTAAAATCTTTTATTTTTACGGGATTTTCAATTTCTTTTATACTTATATGCTCATTGATAACCTCATTGATCCTATCTACCACGGGATGTGATTTTTTATAAGTGGCATACGCTTCTGTCAATGTACGAGTTGGTCTGTATACGGAAAAAAGAGCAAAGAAATATGCGAAGAAACTACCCGTGGTCATCTTTCCTTGAATGATCAATAATCCACCTATGATTATCGCTGCTGCAATTGCTAAAGAAGAAAGAAATTCATTTGTTGGAGTTAATAATGCCCATGCTCTATTTCCCTTCATCATGGCGTTAAAATATTCCCTATTTATCTGCTTGAACTTATCTTTCTCATGTTCTTCCATATTAAATGCTTTGACGACCCTTGCCCCGTTAATGATCTCTTGCATAATAGAACTTAGATCTGCGATTTTTACCTGTGATACCTTGGTTGCTTTTTTCATTTTTTTTGAAAGTATGGATACTGGAATAATTAGAATTATAATAATGATGAGTGAGAAAGATGTTATCTGCCAGTTGAGATAAAAAAGGATCGCGAGAGCGAAAATAAGGTTCAAGGGTTCTTGTATGACCTGTGTCCCAGCTCCAGATATGGCTCTTTGGATGTATATTACATCATTTGTGATCCTTGACATGATCTCACCGGTTTTTACCTTGTCAAAAAAGGCAATGGAAAGATCTTGAATATGACCGTAAATTTTATTCCGAAGATCCATCACAACTCTCTCTCCAATATAGAACATCATATATTTCCTTATATACCAAAAAATACCCTTGATAAGATATACAAGTATAAAAATTATTGAAATTATGATCAATGAATGAACAATATATTTTATTGCTTCCTTGCTTTCAATCTTTACGGGTTCGTTCATTTTGGCTTTATCATTTATTATTTTTGTCCCTTTATTAAAGAAAGTTTTAAGATTAATCGGATTTTTATTAATTGCCTTGCCTTCGGAGATCAGTTGAGCTTTTACAAAAATATCATCAATTACCATTTTAACAACAAATATAATGGACGCATTTAAAATGGCATACAGGAACATAAAGATAATTGCAGTAATGAAGCGTTTCTTATATTTTTTGATATAATTTAGATAAAATTTCAGATACCGATTATTCAATGACCAATCCTTTTTCTAAATAGGTTAAAGCATTTTTCAATTTATTCTCATCATTATAATGAATTATTAATATATCTTCATTTTTTTCAATTCTTTCACCCTCTTTTCTAATGAGCTCAATACCCGTCGAGTGATCTACATCATCTTCTTTTTTTTCTCTTCCTGCCCCGGTTGCCAGTGCTGCCAGACCAAATTGAAGAGCATCTTCTTTTATTATCTTCCCACTTGAATTTGCCTTATAATGAAATTGTTTTTTCGCAGCAGGCATAATATCATAATCATCAAGAACCCTGCTGTTTCCCTTTTGTGCTTCTATGATCTTTCTGAATTGTTCAATATAAACACCTGTTTTGTATTTCTTTTGTATATCATTGATGGCGTCATTATCATTTGAGAAAATACCTGCGAGAACAAGCATTCGTGCTGCCAATCTTTCTGTGAGGTTTTTAACATCTTTGGGACCGTTTCCCTTCAAGATCTCAATAGATTCAATGATCTCCAAACGATTCCCGATGGTATTTCCAAGGGGTGTGTTCATATCTGAAAGGATATAATCCCCGTTTCTATTGGCGATCTTTGCAACTTTCTTTAAATATTCTGCAAGTTTCTCTGCGCTTTTACGATCTTTCATAAATGCACCGCTTCCGTATTTAACATCAAAGATATAATTCTTTGCACCCTCTGCAATCTTTTTGCTCATAATACTTGCTGTGATAAGGGGCATGGAATCAACTGTTGCAGTAACATCACGGAGAGCGTATAATTTTTTATCAGCAGGAGCAATATCTCTTGATTGTCCTATCATTGCAGTTTTATTTTCCTTCAATAGTTTGAAGAAATCATCTTTCTCAAAATTGACCTGAAATCCCGGAATGGATTCCAATTTGTCCAAGGTGCCGCCTGTGTGACCAAGTCCTCTTCCTGACATCATTGGAACAATAATATCATAAGTAGTTACAATTGGTACAAGGGGAATTGATATTTTATCTCCCACGCCGCCTGTGGAATGTTTGTCGGCGGAAGGATAGGGAAGGCCGTTTAGTTCATACATTTCTCCGGAATTTACCATGGCGAAAGTCAGTTCAACGGTTTCTTCAAAATCCATACCCTTAAAAAAAACAGCCATAGTAAAAGCAGACATTTGATAATCGGGGATCGAACCGTCAACAAAGCCATTGATCATGAAATTGATCTCTTTCTTTGTTAATTTTTCTCCGTTCCTTTTTTTATAGATGATATCATATGCTCTCATTAATAAATAACCTCAGACGAGTCACCAATATTTAGAGATATTGGTTTCCCTTTTACAACGCAGTTTGCCCCGATCAATGAATTATCAAGATTGACATTGTAAAGTTCTGCTTTGCAATCCACCAAAGAATTTTTCAGGATAGAGGAGTGTATGACCACATTTTCTCCTAGAGAGACATAAGGTCCGATAATTGAATCACTGATCTTTGCAGATGCGGGGATATAACACGGCTCAATAAATACCGTATTTGTTCCGCCATTAATTACACTATTTTTATCAAGGAGTATCTTAGTAGTAGAGATCACTGTTTCGGGTTTACCGCAATCATACCATCCATCGATATTATGAGTATTAAAGGTCTCTCCGCTTTCTATCATATATTGTAAGGCATCGGTTAATTGAAACTCATCCTTTGTTTTTATATTATTGTCAATAATATGGGATAGAGCAGTTTCTAAGGTTCTCCATTGTTTAATGAAATATATACCCACAAGAGCGAGATCTGAAACAAAATCCACCGGTTTTTCAACCAATTTGGTTATAATATTATTTTCAACAATAGCAACACCAAATCTTTTCGGGTTCGAGACCTTTTTTACACCCAAAACGGAATTTTTATTATTTAAAAAATCATAATCAGTATCAAAAATGGTATCACCCAGAACAATAAGTGTTTCATCGTTCTCTTCCATTTGGATATTTGCCTGATATATGGCATGCCCCAATCCCAATCTTTCTTTTTGGTATATATAGTGAAATACTTGATCTTTATAGTTATTTTCTAAAAATTCTTCTATTTTATCTCCAAGATAACCGAGAATAAAAATAAATTCTACATTGGGAATGTGTTTTAATTTATCTACAATATAAGAAATGATCGGTTTTCCGGCAATATTGATCAATACCTTTGGAATAGTATAGGTATGTGGTCTCAACCGAGTCCCTACACCTGCAACGGGAATTATTACTTTCAAAACAACCTCCTATTTTAGAATGGGAAAGACGACCTTGGGATCAATTTCCCCTTGTCTGTTCTTTCCGGTAAAAAGACAAATATCCGCATTTCCGTTCATTTTAGTATGCCTGAATTGTAATTTATAAGGTTTAATATTTTCCAATTCCATTATTTTCAATACTTCGTATAATCGTGAGGTAGGATAAGTAAAATAAAAAAAACCATTCGGGTGAAGCAGATATTTTATGGCAATTAAGAGATCAATTAATGAAAGTTCTTTATCCGTCTTTTCCAATAACTTGTTTTCTTTGGGGATTTTACCTTGTCCATACCTAAAGTATGGAGGGTTAGAGATGATAATATCAAAAGAATGGGGATCCAATAAATCTTTAATGTTCTTAATATTGCCTTTAATGATCACCAGATTATCCTCTTTAAAGTTTTTAGCTTTTAGATCTATGCCGAAGAAATGTTTTTCCTTATGTCTTCCGGATAGTTCTTTTAACATTGTTCCATCTTCGCAGCCAAGTTCAATGATATTATTACCCAAATTAAAATCTACGCTCTTATAAAGAAGAACAGAATCCTCAGTTAGTGTCATTTTTTGTCAGGTTATATTTTTTCATCTTTTTGTAAAGATTCGAACGCTGCATCTTTATGGCTATTGCGGTTTTGGAGATATTCCAGTCATTTTTATCTAATGCTTCGGTTAAAAAATCTCTTTCCATGGTATCCATGAACTCGGAGTAATTTACAGGTCTGATTTTTGGTATCTCATCCTTTTTCTCTAAGGTATTCTTATCCTTTATTTCCGGTATGATCTCCAATAATATTTCGTTATCAATGGTTTTAGCATTGGATATTGCAATTAATCTTTTAATAAAATTTTTTAATTCTCTGATATTCCCCGGAAAGTCATATTGTATTAGGGTCTCCTCTGCGTCTCTTGAAAAAGAGAATAAATTTTCATTATAAAATGTTCTTTTAAAGTAGTGTAATAATTTTAAGATATCTTTTTTCCTTTCTCTCAACGGGGGTAAAAAGACGGGTATTTCATTTATTCTGTAAAAGAGATCTTGCCTGAAATTTTCCATGTGTAGTTCTTTCTTTAAATCTTTATTGGTGGCAGTAATGAAACGCACATTGACCCTTTTTTCTTCATTTCCACCCAATGGAGAAAAGGTCTTGAACTGCAAGACCCTCAGTAGTTTCGCCTGAGTATTAACTGACATATCCCCGATCTCATCAAGAAAAAGAACGCCATTATCCGCCCGTTCCAACTTTCCGATCTTATCATGATCTGCTCCCGTAAAAGCACCTTTTTTATAACCGAAAAGTTCGGACTCAATAAGATTATCCGGCAACGCTGCACAATTTAGAACTATAAAGGGTCCTTTTGTTTTGGAATATTTATAGATAAGCCGCGCGACTATTTCTTTCCCCGTTCCATTTTCTCCCTGAATTAATACCGTAGCATCGGATTGAGCGATCTTTGGAATATTAAGGCGTATCTTTTCGATCTTAGGATTGTCTCCAATGAGTTCTAAACTCTCTTCTTCCAATTGGCCTATTTTTTTCAAGAGTTCCATCTCATTCCGAATATTTTTGATGATCAATTCTATTTTTTGAGCTTCAAATGGTTTTTCAAGATAGTCATATATTCCCATTTTAAGAGTATTGACAGCATTTTGAACAGAAGCATGACCGGTGATAACGATAATATGGTCCGCATAGTTTTTTAATTCGGGGATTATTTCAGTACCATCTTTATCTGGTAATTTGATATCAAGGAATACTATATTAGGTTGTTCTTTTTTTGCTACCTCCAATGTTTCTTGAGCATTTTTCGTTTTGAATAGAACATCCTGTTTATTTCTTTTTAAAATTATATCAAAAACATTCCGTATACTTTCAAGATCGTCAGCTACTAGAATTTTCACTTTTACCAACTTTTTTCTCAAGGATCAATCTGTTTCCCATTCCCGGAACATAGAAATGATTGAACCTATCCATTACTTGTTCTATAATAAAAATACCCAAACCACCGTGATGGCCTTCGGTTATATATTTATTTACATTCAATTCCTCCGCTTCTTTATCAGTGGGATCAAATTCTTCTCCATTATCGATGATCAAAAATCTAAGATCGGGGCTCTTGTATTGGGCCTGTATAACAAGATGTTTTTCACCGTTTCCCCTATATGCATATTTCATAATATTAGCAACTGCTTCATCAATGGATAGAACTACTAAATTGCTTTCGTCCTCTGATAATGGAAGATTATGTAGAACGGACCAGATAAATTCTCTAATACGAGGGAGATTATCCATCTCTCCTGAAAATGCCATTTCCATTGTGAAATATTTCAAACCATTTTTTTTGATCAGAGAAAAAGACTCTATAATCTCATCAAAAGAATAAAAGTAGGGTATATTGCTATTAAATTTGTTTTCTTTAATGAGATCGTCAATATGATTATGTTCTTTGCCGAGAATGGCAAAATTCGCAAGGTTCTTTTTGGCTCTATTAGCAATGATATTAATATCGTTGAAATGTATTGGTTGCAGGTTCGTACATTTGCGAATATCTAAAATAAAATTCTTTTCTCCTTTCATTACGGCATTATTGAAGGAACGAGAGAATTCATCCAGGTCCGATTTTGTTAAATCTTCTAAAATATAAAAAATAAAAAAGCTGTCTTTGTTTATCATTTATTGCACCTTATTTGAGACAATAAAGGGATCTTCCCACTTGCCCTCACTTTTGATCTTCTCTTTTAATTTTATAGCTTTTTCTTTATCATTAAATTGTTTTGCTATGATCCTATAATAGGTATTCCCGTTCACGATGATCTCCATTATTTTTGGAGAATATCCATCAGATATTAGCTTCTGTTTATCTTCTTCTGCATTTTCTTTGTTTGAATCCGATGCGACAATAACCAGATATTCCATTTTTTGGATTGGAGTGATAATTTTCTCCGGCTGTTTTCCTTTCACTTTGGTTGAATCTTTCTTTTCCAAAGCTACTTTTTTCGGAACCTCTTTTTTATTCAGGAAATATTTTGTTAAAAGGAAATAACCTCCCGCTAAGATCGCAACAATAACAATTCCCATAATAACCGGCAAAAGTTTATTTTTGGATGGTTGTTTTACCTTTTGAGGTTTTTGCTGCTTTACTGCTTTTTCTTTCTTTGGTTTTTCTTTCTTTAGTTTTTTGGGTTTTATTTTTTTTGTCTTTTCTTTTTTATTTCCTTTTGTCTTATATTTATCTGAAAATTTGCTTTTATAAATATTTTTTACTCCCACTTCCTCTGTATCATCCGCTTTTTCCGTTACTTTTTCTTCTGATTTTATATCCGGTTCAATGGTCACATTCTTTTCTTTCTTGGAATCAATTTCTCCAATGGGTGCTTTTTCCTTGATCTCTTCAAATTTTTCTTTTTTGATATTATTTCCCTCTACATTTTGTTGATTTTCTTCCATGGGCACAAGATCTTTATTTTCCTGTTTTTTCGCTTCACCCTCTATATCAGCATCCATTTTTTTGGGTTCTTCTTCCACTTCGGGGCTAATCTTCGGTGCTTCTTCCTTTTGCAGGGTATTTTCCTTATCTTCTGTATCAAAAAGACTTTCTTTTATATCTTCAGGCTTAGGAATGATTCCTTCTTCCTCCTCTTCAAAAATATTTTCAATCTTATCCAATGTTTCACTAACATTTTCTGTATCTGCAATATCTGGTTCCTTAGTTTCTGCTGACATATCTTCAGTATCATCTTTTCTTTCCGGTTCAATAGATCCTTGTTTTTTCCCTTGGATGGAACTCTTTTCTTTTTCCACAATATTTTCTTCATTACCTGAAGTATTATTCTTTGTATACATAATGGTCTCATCACTATCCGGTTCGTTTTCAAGATTTAAGCTTTCATCTTTTGCGTACATGATCGTTTCATCGTCGTCTTCGTCATTTTCTTTTTCTTGTTCTTGCACTATTTTACTGAATTTGGAATCAATGATGGTTTCCTCATTATCGACAAATTCTTCAGATTTGTCATCTTCATCACTAATAAGATTTCCAAAGACCGCATCGAGCTTTTGATCCAGTTCATCTTCTGAAGTCGTTTCGCTTTCGCCTTGTATTTGTGAAATAATATTCATTGCCAGGGGGGCTAACGCTGACTTCATCAATACCTTGGTTCGTTCACCGGGAGCTATTTTCACATATTTTTTTATCTTTTCTTCAGTGGGTAAAAAAACAACTTTTCCACTGTATTTAAATGTCTTCTTTTCTCCATCTTTCACAGAGGAATAATTTACCTCATCCTCAACAATTTCCAATATTCCGCTTGCTTGTATATCCACCTGTACTGATTCCATGTCAATTTTATTATTTTCGGTGTAATGTTTTAGGATCAATCCCTTTTCCTTTGATATTTTGGAAATACAAAATGGAAGTTCGGGTACTTTCTTTGTAGAATTAGTTATTTTTACCAGATCTTCTAATATCCTTTTAATTGTATCTTTCATACTAAACTCCAATATCCAGGTTGATCTTAATGATCAGATTTTTTATATCTTCTTTTTTTATTTTAAATGTGATCGTTTCCTCGGTATCTCCCGAGTATTTATTGGGAAGTACCAGTATCTTCTTTCCCTTGATATTCCGATTGGCAAATTTCACATTTTTATTATTTGCTTTAACGGATAAATTTACAGGTAAGGAATAATAATCTGACTCATTTCTCATAATGATGTTAAAACTATTCTTCTTATTTGAATAGGCTTTATTCGTACTTCTCTTAACACGGAATGAGAAAAATCTTCTCAACGCAGCAATTATATTTCGCGTTTTCATCTCCTCTTCTAATGAATCAAATATTTTTGTAAAGGTTTTTTTGAAAAAATTCTTATCTTTATCAATATTTTCAATTGCTGTTTCTATGTTCTTTCTTTCCTTGCCTGTAATATCCAAAGTCTGTTCCTTATAGACGACATAGTATTTATAGAATCGCTTTTTGAGGGTAATGAGGTTCTTGAACTGCATATTTGAGACATAATTTCTTTTGATCAAATGTTTATATGTGGAAATTATATCATTGCAGTATGTCTCCAATTTCTTTATTTTTCTCTTTAACTTATTGTTTTCTTTAACTGAAGCTATGAGAAATTGTGTAAGGGCATTGTTCATTTCCCAAATCTCTATCTGGTTTT
>JAGGYO010000222.1 GCA_021162505.1 bacterium | reverse complement strand
TAGTAATATATTGGGGACACTTGTAAGGTATATTAAATTTCTGGACATTATTGTGCAAGGAGATAAATGCCTTTTTAAATAATTAGAGAAAATGTAAATACTGGATCCCCGGGTCAAGCCCGAGAATGACAATAATACAAATAAAGAATAAAGAATTAAAGAAAATGGAATAACCACGGTTATTACATTATATTACATTCGCCTACCTTTGAGTTTTTTTTATGAAAAATACTTTTTTGTTAAACCGTATTTTCTCATTCTCAATTCCAATATCCTTCTATTGGTACCCAAATATTCGGCAAGTTTCTCATTGTTTTCATTGGGAAATTTTGATAGAGTTTTTATTATAATCTCTTTCTCAGTTTCTTCGTAAATGGTCAATAGGTGAGAAAATCCGTTTTCCAGAGGAATATTGCATTTGATATCTATTATATCAGCTTCATTTTCAAGAGAATAGGTCTCGAACATGGCATTTAAATTAATACTTCTTTCAGTAATAGTATTCGTTTTTTCTATGACAACGGATTTTTCAATAATATTTTCTAATTCTCTAACATTTCCTGGGAATTCATAATTGATCAATCGCAGTAATCCTTCATTTGATATACCCTTTATCTGCTTGCCGTTCTTTTTATTGAATTTTTTAATAAAATACGAGATCAACATTGGAATATCTTCTTTTCTTTCGCGTAAAGGCGGAAGGTCCATTCGAATAACATTCAATCTATAATAAAGGTCTTCTCTGAACCGTTTTTCCATGACCTCTTTTTCGATATTTCTATTACTGGATGATATAAATCTTACATCGATCTTTATATTTTTAATACTTCCAACACGACGAATCTCTTTATTCTGTATAGCTGTCAATAATTTTGCCTGTAATCTAGACGACATTTCAGATATCTCATCTAAAAATATCGTTCCTCCATTGGCAATTTCGAAGAGGCCGGGTTTTACTTGATTTGCTCCGGTAAAAGCTCCTTTTTCATAACCGAAAAGTTCGGCTTCCAATAATTCTTCCGGCACAGCGGCACAATTGATAACAATAAACGGACCGGATTTACGCTTGCTGACATAATGCACTGTTCGTGCCACAAGGTCCTTCCCTGTTCCCGATCTACCGGTAATGAAAAGATTAGCTATAGAACCGGATATATCGGCGATAAGGTTAAATATCTCTTTCATCTTCTTGCTTTTTCCAATAATACCCGGAAATACCTTGGCGACTTCGTGGTCCAGATAATTCTTCTCACTGGTCACCACAGATAACATATCCATTGATTCATTAACCAGTTTGAATAAAGATTTAAATTCAAAGGGTTTTGTTACGAAATCATAGGCACCCAACTTCACGGCATTCACGGCTTTTTCAACAGAACCATAAGCCGTTATAAGTATTATGGGAACATCAAAATCTATTTCTTTGATCTTTTTTATAACCTCAAACCCATCGAAATCCGGCAATTTAAGATCAGTAATAACGCATATGGGTTTGAATTCTTTAAATGCCTTTACACCGTCCTTTCCCGTATTAGCCGTCAGCACTTTAAATCCTCTTCTTTGAAAATTCATCATGAGAACATTAGCCAATTTCTTTTCATCATCTATTATAAGTATTTTTTTCATCTCTTACACCTCAACACTATTTTAAATGTCTTTTTATTGCGCTTGCTTTCAAATTCGATACGGCCTTTATGCGCATCAATAATTTTTTTCACAATTGACAATCCCAAACCAAAACCATTTGTATCGGTTGTATAGAACGGCTTAAAAACATCGTCAATATTACCAACCAGTTTTTCCCCATTATCGGATACGGATATGACAATATGGTCCTTGATACGCTCTGTTTCAATATCAATTATACCGGGTTTGCCTTTTCTTTTTATTGCCTTATAGGCATTATCCAGTATATTTTGAATAACATTTTTCATTAACTCTTTATCAATATCACAAAATAGAATTGACGATTTAAAAAGAACATTTATGGTAATATCATTAAATCTCTTTAAATACTCTTCCTGAATCCTTAAAATAAAATCCTTTATATTAACATATTCCTTTTCAATATTTATTTCCCGCGAGAAATTCAACATCTTGCCGATCAAATTTGAAAGACGCTCACTTTCCTCAATAATATATGTCAATAGTTTAAGATCATCTTCATTTTTGGTATCCTCCAAGATGGTTTCAGCTGAAGTTCGTATAGTACTAAGCGGATTTCTTAACTCATGAGCTACCATGGAACTGAATTTCCCAAGTGTGGACAATTCCTGACTTTTTTTTATCTGTTCCTGGTAGAATATTATACCTGTGAGATCCTTGAAATATAGAAAAAGTGCATCATGAGATTTAAAAATCGCCAACTGATATTTTCTTTTTCTATAAATTATATCTTCAAAGATAAGCTTTTCATTTACCTTCATCTTTATTGTTCCTTTTAGTTTTTTATAATCAAGGTTCTCAAAAAGAGACAGGTAATTTTTTAAATTAAAGTTCAGATCCTTAAT
>JAGGYO010000340.1 GCA_021162505.1 bacterium | reverse complement strand
TAGAATCCCATAATTTCTCACCGCCTCTTCTTGTAGGGGTAGTAAATACGGAGAATAGTGTTCTTTCCAGATATCCAGAATATAAGGAGGGATACCATAATTCTTCAAATCTTTAATTTTCATCAATTTTGACATTACTACATTTCCTTTCTTTTTATGTTTATACAACTAAAAAATAGAACAAATATTAGAATGACTTCTATTGCATATCTGAGATGAAGATGAAGAGCGAGAATTTGACCATAAAATCACCTCCTTTTTAGGATTTACCAATCAAAATAGTATTTAGTATTTAGTCGTAAAATAGTATTTAGTCGTTAGTATTTAGTATTTAGATAAGAAAATACAAATAAATACAAGAAGTGCAAGATACAGGTAGTATTTAGTATATAGTGAGGAAAAAACAAAATACAGGATTATAACCCAAAGGTGCCTGGTACCTTTGGGCAATTTTTAGTCGTTTGTAGGGGCAGACACAAGGTCTGCCCCTACAGCTCCCGTAGGACAGGCGTCCCGCCTGTCTTTATTTTTTTACGCTAACAATAAGTATATGTTATAATAATTTTAAATCACTTTTGAATTCAAGCCCGTTTTATAATATAATCTATTTAAGTTCATTTGTTGAACACGTCTTGTAACATAAAACATGTTTTTACAGAGAGAATAAATAAAATACGAAGAGGGGGAGAGAATATGAAAATCTGCATCATTGGTACCGGTTATGTAGGTCTTGTTACCGGCACCTGTTTTTCTGATTTTGGATTGGAAGTTACCTGTGTAGATAAAGATAGTGAAAAAATTAAAGGTCTTAATAATGGAAAAATTCCCATTTATGAACCGAATCTTACTCCTCTAATCGAAAAGAATGTCAAAGAAGGTCGGCTTTCTTTCACTACAGATCTAAAACAAGCAATAGAAAAATCCGAAGTCATTTTTATTGCGGTAGGAACGCCACCTAACCATGACGGTTCCGCTAATTTAAAGCAGATTGAAAAAGTAGCCCAGGAAATTGCCGCCTTTATGAATGAATACAAAGTAATAGTGAATAAGAGCACAGTTCCCATTGGCACTGCCGCTAAAATCAAAGAAATAATTAAAAAAAATGTCATTGCGAGGAGCGGAGCGACGCGGCAATCCCAACCTACCTCAAAACCTCTTGACTTCGACATCGTCTCCAATCCGGAATTCCTCCGGGAAGGCTCAGCAGTTTATGACTTTACTCATCCTGATAAAATAGTAATCGGTACTACCAGTGAAAAAGTCCTAAAGATAATGCAGGAAATTTACCGTCCCCTCTATTTAATTGATACACCCTTTGTTTTTACTAATCCGGAAACGGCTGAGCTAATCAAATATGCCTGTAATTCTTTTTTAGCTACCAAAATTACCTTTATTAATGAGATTGCCAACCTTTGTGATAAAGTAGGAGCAGATGTGCATCAGGTAGCTAAAGCGATGGGTTTAGATGGAAGAATCAGCCCCAAGTTCTTGCACCCGGGACCCGGATACGGCGGTTCCTGTTTTCCCAAGGATACCAGGGCTTTGTGTAGTATTTCCGAGCAATATGGCTACGAATTTAAAAGCTTAAAAGCAGTAGTGGCAACTAATGAAAGACAGAGAGAATTAATGGTTGGAAAGATAAAACGATTAGTAGGAGATTTGAAGGGCAAGGTAATTGGAATTTTAGGCCTTGCTTTTAAGCAAAATACGGATGATATTCGAGAATCTGCTTCTATTGATATAATTAAAATATTACTTAAAGAAGGGGCTAAGATTAAATGCTTTGATCCTATGGCTATGGATAATACAGAAAAGATTCTCCCTGATATTACTTATTGTGAAAATGAATACGAAACTGCCGAAGGAAGCGATTGTTTAGTTATTGCTACCGAATGGAATCAATTTAGAAATCTTGATTTATTAAAAATAAAAGGACTTCTAAAAACTCCCATCCTGATTGACCTTAGAAATTTATATGAACCGGAAAAAGTGAAATCCCTGGGATTTATCTATGAGGGAGTAGGTAGATGGTAGGAAAAACCTTACCTCAAAAGATGGTACAAGGGGGAGCTTGGATTTCTTCCCTTAAAATAATTCGGAAAATTCTTAGTTTAATAAGACTGATAATTATAGGCCTCGCTTAAGTAAAGATATAGAGAAGGCAAAAGAACTTTTTGGTTTTGTTGATAATAAAAGGGGACAGGCTACTTTTTTAAATAATGCTGAAAATATTTTCCGGTAAAAACAGCATGTGATATACAAAAATAGCAAGCTTTATTGTTTGATAATAGTCCTGTGATTTTGCACCAATGGATTATGAAGATGAGTGATTGAATTAGCGAAAGATATTAGGCGAGTACCAAAGTGGAATCAATATTTAAAAAAGTAATAAAGAAAATTACCAATAGAGTAAAAATGTTGTTTATGGAACCTAATCCTGAAAAGATTTACCATGTTAATTTTGCTGTCACCTATAAATGTAACAGCCGTTGTAAACATTGCAATATCTGGAAAAAATATAATGAAAATACAAAAATAATTGAAAAGGAATTAAAATTAGCAGAAATAAAAAAAATATTTAAAGAATCGCAATATTTAAAATATATTCAATCAATTGGATTAACGGGAGGAGAACCCTTTCTTCGAAAAGATTTTACAGACTTATGCGGTTTTTTTATTGAAAAATTTCCAAATGCAACTATATCAATTTCAAACAATGCCTT
>JAGGYO010000137.1 GCA_021162505.1 bacterium | reverse complement strand
CAATTGCTTTCAGTGCTCCGTGGTTAATAAATTCTTGGTTCAAAGGTTCAAGGTTCAAGGTTCAAAAGTTCAAAGTAATTTTGTGTTTTCTTATATCTTTATTTCCTCATCAACTCATATACTCATTCTCCCATTCACTCATCTACTCATTTTCCCATTCACTCATCTACTCATATACCCATCCCACTGTTTTTTTCGACTCTCAATTCTCGATTGTCCATTGTCAATTGCTTTCAGTGCTCCGTGGTATATCCAGCACCTTCTTGGTGCTGTGGTTAATAAATTCTTGGTTTAAAGGTTTACCCAGCACCGCGAAACTGGTGCGGTGTGAAATATTCAAAAATTCAAAATAACACACTAAACACCAAGTCATTGGTATCAAGTGGATAAATTAAATACTTAATACTGGGTACAGTTTTTCTACTATTTATACATCTACTTTCTTTACAGAATCAAGGAATATAAAAAGTGCTAAAAGGTCCGCTGTACCACCGGCAGAATAAAAATACTTTTTAACATAGTTGCCGTATCTGTCTATTTCTTCGTGAATATTTGGATTATGTGGTTCAATATTCTTTTGGATTTCTTTATACATTTTTATTCCTATATTTTTTATAACCTGTGTATCTTCACAGTGTTTAAAGATGAACAAAAACCTTCTTAAATTGAGTTCATTTAAACTCTTATATTGAAATTTCTCATTAAATAATTTTACTATAGTGGGAAATCCATTTTCTATTTCACCTCGTATGCCGGTTATTCCATATTTATCGAAACACTTTTTTGAATATGATCCTAAATTATTACTTTTTAACTCCTCTGTCACATCCTCAGCGATGGACTTCACTGTGTGAATAATATCTTCAATTGAGAATATATCACTTTTGTGAAAGTACAAATAACCAAGGGTAAAGAAAATGAATGAAAATATAAAAATGCCACCCTTTAAGGTATTTACTCCATTTGTTCTTTTGAACATTGCATCTTCTATTTTTTTTCCAATTGACCTTATCTCTTTTAATGTAGCCCCCTTTTCAATTTGTATTGTTTCTGATCCAAGATCAAATATTTTAAATATATCCCTGCAAATGATATCTATTGATACTTCAAACAGAGCATGGTCCATATCTTCATGTATCCCGCTGTCCAAGGGATCTACCAGTCCATGTTTCGGCGTTGTATTGAGCTCTGTTGTAAGAGCATCCCTCAATTTATTTACCAATACTTTTTTAATGTTTTCTTTTGCCAAAAACCGCTCTACTCTATTATTATATTCTCTTTTTACCTCATTTATGGAATGTTGATTTTTAGTCATACAGATCTTTGAACTTCCTTTATTACAGACAATACATTTTCTCGGGTCAACACCTATATCAGCCCTTTTTAAGTTCTTATTATTTGCGAATAAAATATCAATATCAGTAATATTAAATACATGGGTATTTTCAAATTCAATAAACCTTCTTTTAAGATCTTTTAATTCTCCATTCATTTTTTTTAGAATATAAATATTTTCGTACCCCGCTTTATCGTTAAAATTATGTGATATCCTTAAAATATTTCTGAAATTCTTTTCAAAGAGTTTACCCACAGAAAAAAAATATTTTTCATAATTTCTTGTGTTTTTCCTATTACCAGGCGGCGTTAGTGAAAATGTAATAATTTGATGTTCTTTTTTCAGCAATTTCCTTTGGTATTCAAATCTTTTTTCTCTTGCATTAAGAATTGCCTCTATATTGTTCATAAAAAAGTTTATCCCCTTTTTTCTTCATTATAATTTTTTATGGTCCATATGTCAAACTTAAATTACAGGAATATTTTTTAAAAAAGAGATTTTGCTTCCTTTGAAAGATTATAGATTTTTCTCATTACCATATTTGCAAGTTCTTGATAATTGTCCATTGATAATTTTTTTTCATAATATTCATCAAGATATATTGGTTCTCCGAATACACAACCGTAATTTGCGCGAAACTTCGGACTATGCAGATATCCCATCTTTTTTAATTTTTTATAATAGATATTTCTGATTATAATATCTTTATTATCTAACCAGACAGCCATTGGAATTATTGGTACTTTCTTTTCCAAGGCAAGTCGAATTACACCTTTTTTAGCCCTTACTTTTCCTTGTTTGACTATTTTTTCACCTTCGGGAGCAATGAGAATCGCTTCACTTTTGTCAAGGATCTCAAGACATTTAAATATTGTTTTATGTGAATCCGCCCCTCTGATTATTTTTATTTGGCTGGTTAAATTGAAAATTATATTGGGGAAAAGGAGTTCCCATATTTCTTCATTTATCATTGTATGAACAAAATCAGGTGCCAGTATCAATGCGGGAAATGCATCGTATTCAGTTGGATGATTTACAGCATATATCTTTGGACCCTTTGGAATTTTTGTTTTAAATTTATATTTAAAATTCAGATAAAAAAAGAAAAGAATCCTTAATATTAAGATTCCGATCTTATAAAAAATCTTGTTTATCATTTTTCCCCTGTAAAATTTTAATGAATATCATTATCAAATACATTTTCACATTATGTCCTCTTCGCATATTGTAATAAAATTTTAGTGAAAAATCAAGAAATACTAT
>JAGGYO010000304.1 GCA_021162505.1 bacterium | reverse complement strand
TTGTATTCAATATCTTTTAATCTTCTTTTATATTCTATTTTCTTTTCCGATATTTCTTCTTTAAATAATTTTATTAGTATCTCATCAATTTTGTTTTTCAAAGTTTTTTTACTTTTTATATGTGCTTCATTAAAAAGTTCATCCCTTATTTTTTCAAATTCTTTAATTGCTTTTTTTTCTGTATTTGATGCGATTAAACTGTCGGATCTATCACTTGAAAAATCAATTTCCAAAAATTTATTTATTAAACTGTTTCCCTGCATAATATTAAATTCAAGATTTGGCAGCGGTGTTATTTTTTCTCTAACTTCTTCATCAACAACAAGAGAAAGCCAGAGCCTCAATTTTGCTATCTCTATTGCACCTGGGTCAATATCAACTCCATAAATAGAATTTTGAATGGTATGTTTTTTAAGTTCATAATAATTTGTTTTATCAAATTCTTCCGTATATATTGATAGTAATCTTCTCAACCGGACGATAATTTGCAATATTGCAACGGGAAAAGCAGCAGAACCAACAGCAGGATCACATATCTTAATTCCTTCAAGTGCTTCGTCCATTAATTTCGCATTGGTTCTTATTTTTTCAGAAATTTTGAATTCATCGGCATATTTTTTAACAAGTCCATCCTTTGCTGCGTACTCCATTTCAAAAATATTTTCACTATTTCGGACAAAATCTTCAATTTCTTTTATTGGGATTATCTCTCTATGTATTTCTGAGAATAATTCTTTTTGCGGATCAACATACTTTCCCAATAAATCCTTTTGTCCATGAGGACCAGCGGTAAGATATTCAACCTTGTAATTTATTTTATTATCTAAGAAATTTATTATGCTTTCCTGTGCCATATAGTGGACGATCTGCCTTGGAGTATAAAATGCCCCCTTTGATTTTCTTTCATTTTCCTCAATTAAACTTTCAAATATGATTCCAAGCATTTCGGGATCAACTGCAACATCCTTATCCAATGGTTCATCTTCCTTTATTGTAAAATTAAATATATTGAATTTTTTAAATAATTCTCCGAAAAAATCATTATCAATGGGAATCTTTACCTCTTTCCAATTGAAATTATTCAGCGGTTCAAAAAGTCCCCCATTTAAAAACGGTATCTTACAATCAAAATATCCGCAGTAATCATCATCATTTTCTACGGCAAGCGTATTATAAAAAAGTGGTTCCAATACTTCATTATAAAAGTTATTATAAGTTCGGTATTCTTTTTTCCATAATCTTTCCAAAAAATTCTTTGGACCCTCACCCCACTTTTTAAATCTACCTTTTTCATCCCTGCCCACTCCGAGCCAGCCTTTTTTTTGAAGAAAGTAAAGAAAAATCATCTGCCCGAGCAATTTTTTTGAAAAATTTGATGAGTCAATATTCTTTTTGATAAATTCGTCTTGTATAATTTCATTTTCTTTTGTTTTTTTATCAATCAATTTTTTTAATTTTAAATAAATAGAACGATAATCTTCAAAAAATTCCTTTGTTACTTTTTCAACACTGAACGCTTCTTCCAAATTACTTAAATATATTTCTTCTTCATTTTCCAATAACGGAAATATCTGTTTTTGTGCGGTATGACTTTTTTCATTTAGTCCGACAAGGTATGATGATCTTTTTGCCGATGTAAATTCTATTTTTTTTGTCTTCAGGGTATATTCCAATTTTACATAAGAAAATCTCCAATCGGGGCTATCCTTTGAATAAAAAGCAACAAGAGCGGCATCTCTTAATATATTTCCTCTACCGAAATTTAGATAATTTCTTATAAAATTTCTTTGAGTGCTTCTTGCCCTTTCTATTGAATGTCCGCTTTTCATCTCTACAATTAGTATATCTATCTCTTTTTTATCGGGATCAAAATATTTACCGACCCTCTTATAACTTTTTATTGAATGGTCATAAGGTGCTTTAATATAAGCACCGTAATAACCCTTTTTTCCGAAGTCACTTTCATCTTCTTCATAATGGTTAAAAAGTTCCCTTGTAAATCTCCTAAATGTATCCTCATTAAAAGGAGCTTCAAATACCTCTTTTATGAGTTTGATCGATTCGGTTCTATTCATTGTTTTCACCTTTTGGCAAATTATTTATCATCTTTATTATTGTTAATTTTAAATAAACCTATATTCTTTATTGAAAGGTCAGGCTCAACTTTTTTCCAATGCTTTGCTATTTTTTCAGTGCTCATTCCACCACCTCCCAATGTCCGCCTTTATCAGGACCGATTCTTTTAATTTTTCCTTTTTCCTTTAGCATTTTAAGATTATATTTTATTCCATCTTCTGTTATTCCAATAAATTCTGCTAATTCTTTTCTTGTAATATAAGGATTTTTACGGATATATTCTAAAATTTTCTGAGTAGTTTTCTGGGTAGTTTTCTGGGTAGTTTTTTGGGTAGTTTTCTGGGTAGTTTTTTCCATGACATCTTTTGCCGGGTCTTTTGTAGTGTCTTTTGTAGTATCTTTTTCAGAGTACTTTCCGCTAACAATATCTTCCAACCCTTTGGGGACAAGTGGAATTATTATTTTGAATATATCTTTTTCTATGAATTGGGGCTGTGCACCTTTTGAATAAATGGGAGTATATTTGAAAATATTTCTTACTCCGGAGCCGAGCTCATCCGCAGAGCCTATTTCTCTGAAAAGTCTAGCAATTTTTGGATTTTTCGGAAAAGGCGAAAAATCTTTTGGATTGATTTGCCCAAAACCATGGGGTTTATTTGCATTCTCTGTTATTACCCTTGTTTTTTCTATAATTAATTTTGCAGGATAAGGATTTAAGTATTCCCTGTGAATAAGTATATTGCTTATAACTTCCCTGAATATTTTACTCCTGAGCGAAATCCGAGTTACACCTTCAAGGTAAAACGGGTCGGATAAGTGTTTGGCAATAAATTGCATTAAAATATCAAAACTATCAATAAGGTTGGTCATTACTATTTCTCTATCATCATATCTGTCAACATTATCCCTTCTCAATATTGCATCTGTTTTATAATAAGAAATATTGGAAAAAATAACCTCATCTTTACCAAAAAGCAAGAGAGCTGCCAATGTAAATCCATCTTTGCCCATTAAAATATCTCTCTGATAAAACCCGAGACTTTTTAACATTTCAAAATTATCCAATGCGGGAAGAACGCTATTTGGATTTTTCACTTTTATTATTTTTTTCACCTTTTCCATTAAATCGATTCGTAAATCATTGATAGTAAGATAGGGAAGCACTTTGTTTTCTGAAAAATTCGCTTGTTTTCTTTCATATAGCACTGCAACAGTATCAGAATGGTTTGTAATATCAATGTCACCATCTTCATTTCTATCATAAATTTTTCCATTACATCTGTGAACTTGTGAACTCTCAGGGACATAAATATCAATTACTATCTTTTCATCAAGTTCAGTATCATTTATTGAGAGATATACCGGAGGATTAATCTTTTGAGGGTTGTTTACGGAAGTTACAATTTCCTTTTTTAATTTTGCGATTTTTTCACGATTAACCCCAATAATCTTACCTTTATCATTAATCCCTAAAAAAATATGACCACCATTGCGGTTTAAAAAAGCACAAATTGTTTGGTAAATATCCTTATTCAATCCATTTCTGCTTTCTTTAAATTCTATATTTATACATTCTCCTGTTTTTATTATTTTTATAACTTCTTCTTTCTTCATAATTATTATCCTTTATTAATTTATTAGCATAACAAACCCAAAAATATTAAAATAGGGAATTTCTGCAACAAGTTGTTGGAGATTTGGGGTTTAATAAGATATTCAGAAAGAATTACCTCTTTTTTACTGCTGCTGAAAATATTATCCGTACTAAAATACTCATTTAGCAATTGATTATCCACATATTTTTTTAGGATATGGAAAATTTTTAAGGGATCATCTTGATTTTCTATTGCTTTTTTAATATTTTTAATTGTATTTTTCGGAACTGCTCCATCCTCAATAAGTCTAATTACTCTTTTAATAAATTCTTCATCATCCTCAGTAAAACCTTGATACTCTCTAACTTCTCTTGCGCAAAGTATTGTCAGTACCTTTCTTATATTGCCGCCACCTCGCTTAACCTTATCCTCCGGTGGTTCTCTCAATGCCTCCGTAATTGCTTTCTTATTTTTTTCAAGAAGTAGATAATATTCAGAAGGCATCTTTTCCCTCTTTTTCTTTGAATATTTTTCAAGTAATAACACCGATTCAAAAAAATCGATTTCTTTACTTTTATTGTTATCCGCTATAAAAAATTTATGAAGATTACCCTTTTCAAAATAGGTAAAAAGTAGATCGTTATTTTTTTGATTTTCCAATTCCATTTGGACTGAGGTTCTTGATTTTTTAGGTAATTTCTTAATCTTCTCAAATAATGCCTTATCTTTATCTCTTATATCACGAATTACCTTTAAGTATTTTAATTCACTTATCCCTTCTTCTTCACCTGAGATAAAACTTTTTGAAGAGAGCTTATCAAATAATTCGTGAGATTTTATCTCTTCTCCGTCTGTTAATAATTTAGAATCATTACCTAACAATTCTATGAATCTTTCAATCTTCTCTATGGCTATTTCTTTTAATCGTATTTCATCATTTGCCTGTTCGGTCGGGAAAAAATTGTAAATATAAATATTACTAAATTCAGTATCAATTCTATTAACACGACCAACCCTCTGAATCATTTTGGTCGGATTCCAGGGAATATCATAATTTATTACTATATTTGATCTGTGAAGATTAACACCCTGAGATAAAACCTCAGTTGAAACTAATATCCTATATTTGTTTTCCTTGTTAATCGCATTTGCATCAAAATTATTTATGACTTGCTTTCTTATATTTGGATTTGATGATCCATGAAAGAGGAGCGGAACTTCATTAAGTCCCTTTTCAAGTTTTTCCGCAAGATATTCGGCGGTCTCCTTTGATTCAGTAAATATTATCACTTTTTTACCCTTAAGTATCGGATCTTTCTTCATAATTTTTATCAGTTTATCTACCTTTGGATCATAATTAACATCTTTCCAATTCTTTGCAATATTCTCCAATGTTTTTAGATCTGTCTTTAAATATTTAATAAATTCCGGTTTAAATTCATCTGATGAATATTTCTCTGCTCTTCCTTCGTCAATAAGCTTTTGTATTGAATCATAATCCCCATTGGAATAAAAATCAAGTATTCTATTTAAATATTTTTTGCTGATATAAACCTTATGTTCTTTTTCATATAAATAAATAAATTTTTTATAGGATTCTATAAACCGATCAATTGTTTTTTTGAAAGCAAAGAAACTGCTTGTAAGCCTTTTTACAAGAAGTATCTTCATAAATCCACCCATATTTTTTTGCGACATCTCTTCAAAAGGGCTTATCTTACCTTTCTGATATAGAAGCGGGGTATATCTTGTATATTTCATTGTCTTCGGATCTATTAAGGAAATTATTGTTTCAGTAAATAAATCATCCAACATTTTATTGAACTCATAATAAACCGAAGTTGGATCATTTACATTTGGAAATCTAAATTTTTGCTTTTTAAGATCCTCGGAATAATAATTTTCAACCTCGCTTCTGGTACGGCGAACCATTAAATATTTTAGAACTTTATTCCGAATCTCTTTTGAATTTTGTTTAATAATTTTTATATAATTATCAAAGTCGGTTTTACGATTTGATTTCTTTAATTTTTGCTCTAAGTTATTGAAAAATCCCTCTAAATTTCTGATATTTGGAATAGTGCTGTTCCTACCCTTTTGAAAAAGTTTAATTTGAGAAAGAATATCCTTTGGATAGTTATTAAGCGGTGTAGCGGTAACTAAAATGATCTTTCTACCGCGGCAAATTTTAGAAAGTGTTTCATAGGAATGGGTAACATCATTTCTAAATCTATGTGCTTCATCAATAAAAACATTATCATATTCGAATTTTTGAGATAGAATATTATCAAGTTTTCCTATTGAAACAGCCCTTAACGGTAAGTTAAATTTATAAAAAACATTGGTCCAAGAACCAGGATTATTCTCATCCAATAATATCGGTGAAGCAATAACAAGATTTTTACCGCCGATATGTTTTGCAAGCATTGCAGCCATATAGGTTTTACCAAGACCAACTACATCGGATAAGAAGACACCTCCGTATTTATTAAGGATCTTATTGGCATTTATTACCGCTTGTTCCTGATAAGCCAATTTCATGATATCTTTCGGATAATCCATTCCTCCTATCTCATCATCGGCATTGATATCATTTTTAAAATATTCATATAGAAATTTTAAGTATATTTCATAAGGGGTAATGGTATCATTTAACCATGTTTTGTTTTTTGATGTGTTAAAAAATTCAGCCGTTACATCAATAGAATTTTTCCATAGTTCTTCATATTTTTCTTTTGCAAAATTATAGTCGGAGACATTTTTTAGTTCTATATTGAATTCAAGATTTTGCATCAAGCCGGCTTTTGTAAAATTACTGGAGCCCGTTATGACCCTGCCTTTATCTCTATCGCCCTCTTTAAATGAAAAAATATATAATTTAGAATGGATATTTTTTTCCGGAAATGCCTTAATAATAAGTTTACCGTTTTTGATCCATTCAAGGAATTTTCTTATACCAAGTTCAATATCATAAGAATCCTTTGAATTTAACATTTCATTTTGTATTTGTTCGGATATAATTTGTTTGATTTCTTTTGATGAAAGTATCTTATTACTTTCCGTATCTATTAAATCAATCGTTCCTCCGTCTGTGCCGATACCAATCAATATGCGAATCTTTTCCGTTTTTTCAAGAGGCGGATAGAGAAGGTAAAAACCGGATAAATAGAAATAACCGACCAACACATCAAAAAATCTTGTTGAATCAAGTAAAACCTTGAATCTTTCCTTTAAATTATTATTTCCTTCATTAGTTATAAATGTTAGATCACTCATTTAACTTCGCCCTTTTTTACAATCATTCTTTAAAAACCTCTATAGAAAAAAACATACAATATATT
>JAGGYO010000205.1 GCA_021162505.1 bacterium | reverse complement strand
GATGTATATAGAGCAATTTCACTTTATTCCAAAGGAAAATCGGGAAATACATTAGAAATTTTAGATGATTTAGAGAAAAAATGGTACCAGGAAAAGAATAAAAAGAAGGAGAAGAAGAAAAAGAAAATACAATTATCCAAGGGAACTCTTTCCTTTTTACAAAGGACAACGGGGCAGATATATTTCAAAGAAAATGAATTTGAAAAAAGTTATAAGAAATTAAAAAAAGCATTAACAAACAAAAAAGAAGACTACCGAATTCATTATTATCTCGGGAAATGTTCGTATGAACTTGGCAAAATGGATGAAGCGAAACAGTATTTAAAAGATGTTTGTCGGCAACTTCCAAATTCCCGTTGGGCGGTTCAAGCAGAAATATTGTTAGAGAAAATGTAAGGAGTTCTATATGAAAAAATTGGTGGCATTATTTTTATTATATTTTCTTATAAAAAAGGGGACGATGGCATAAAGCAATTGACAATTGATTATGGACAATGGACAATTAGAAAGCAAATTAGGAATAAAGGGAAAAAATGAGATTCCTACGGAAACAAGTTCCCTCTAAATGACGGAAAATAAGTGAAGATTAAAGGTTGAAAAGTTGGGGGATGGATTATCGAATCGAATTCGATAATGACGAGGAGAACGGAATGACGGGGACGGTTGTTGCAGGAGATGATTTTGGAATTCTATGAATCGAATGGGCGGTGATGAAAGAACTGATAGTATGAAAAAGAAAAATATAAAAATCATGATCCTTACCGTTTTTGTAGTTTTATGTATAGCGATTCTGGGGATTAGCGGCATATTAGCAAAGAGAAATAAAAAGATAGAGCAATGTGAAAATAGTATTAATATTTCATCCAAATCACTGGAAACTGTATATGAGGATTCAAGTATCATTAATGGAGATTATGAAAATAGATCTGATCAGCCTGGAGTGAAAACAATAGATAAGGATAATGGAATTATAAAAAGTGAAAATGGTGAATATTACGCAATAGGAAAAGGGTACTGGTCGGAGCGTTATTCTTTTACCGGTAGAGGAGTCATCACAATATATAACAAGTCAAAGACTCTCCTTGGAGAATTTGAAGTGGATTATATCCCGCTATGTACCTTTATTTCAAACAATGGAAATAGAATAATTATAACAAAGGGTACTATCGATAAAATTGGGCCGTTTGTTACAAGAATAGATATCTACGATTTTTCAGGGAAGCTGATTGCTTCTCATAAGATCTGCCAATTTCTCCCAGGTATTGAGTATTCATCTTTGTCAAAAAACGGCAAATACTATGCATTATCTCATCCGTGTAAGAAGAAAGAAGCCTTTTTGATAACGCTATTTGATTTGGAAACTGGAAAGATCTTGTTCAATCAACAATTCTCGAACCGCAGCAAGCAAGAACCTGTTAGTAAATTGGGCCCAGGACCAAAGCAGATTAAAGCGTTGGACAGTGGATCGATATTTATACTTTCTGCTGATAGGAGATGGATACAATCAAAGAAGGAGTATGATGATTGCGGTAGAGCATTGATCACTATTTTTGATAAGAAGGGAATTAAGAAGTTTGAATCTGATGAGAAAGAGGCAATAGAGTATCTGGATGAAAAGTTAAAGGATGAACCGGAATTAATAGGTGCATTTAATGAATTAGTAGAAAAGAGATACAGTTCTGATCCTCACAATATCGATGAATTCTATATAAGAGTCAGTGATGCACATAAGAAAATCAAAGACTATGATAGAGCCTTATCCAGCTTAAAGGAGTATTTATTAATCCTTCAACAAGATCCAAAACAAAATCGCCAGCAGATTGCTTGCGTCTGGTTCAAAATGGGTGAGCTACATGAGCTGTATTTGAAAATATATGAGGATGCGATTGATTATTATCGTGGGGTGTTGAACTATCAATATTACTTTGATATCAATGAAGTAGAGAAAAATGAAGAGCTGGTATTGCGAATCGCTAAATGCTATTTGAAAAATAAAGATAAGGGCGGGATGGTTTCATTTTTAAAAAGTGTACTCCCCGAATCTCCGCGGACTGCAACTGAGGCTCTTTCATTTTACCATCTTGGGAAGGCGAAATATGAATTTATGAGACTTAAAGAAGCTCAGAAAAATATAGAGAAATCAATAACTATTTTTAGGAATATCCGATCAGAGAAATTTAATGAGGAATTAAAAGAGGCATTCAAAGATTCAGAAGCAATGATAGATCTGATCAGTGATATTCAATGGAAATATGCACGCACTGAGGATTTGATGGCCGATTATAGTTACGAACGAGCTGAGAAAATACTTATGGACATAATTTCTGAGAATCCAAAGGAGTTCGAAGCGTATATGAGACTGGCAACCTTGTATCACAAGGCATCTGATCTTGCAATGGAGAAGGACGATGCGTATTCCAGAACCATTGAAATATTGAAAAAAGGATGTGCTTACGATCCGCCCAATATTGATGAATTCTATATTCAAATTGCTACAGCGTACATACATATGGTAGAAAATGAATCCGCGATGGAATATTGTAAGAAAGTATTGGCCTTAAATGTTCAAAATGAATTTCGATGCCATGCTGCTCGTAGTTTAAGTCACTATTACATTGATTCAGGTAATAAAGAGGACCTTCTTTCATATCTTAATGACTACTTGGAATGTCTGGAATCGGATTACACAGAGAAAACAGAATGGACCAAGAAAGAAATCAAATGGGTGAAATCCAATATCACCTCGATTGAAGAAGAAAAATAGGAGGGCCGGCTGTTGCATGTGTTGCAAAATCAAGACATAAGCTCAATATATCACCAGCAATTTGTGTGTGCATTTATTCTTTTATTTCTGCTCCAAAATTAGAATCGTAGATCAATAGATTTTTATCTATCAATAATCAAACGAGAGTCTTTACCTGGCATGCAAAATGCTAAAAAGGAATTAGATACCAAGGGAGGTTACAATGAAAAAGACTCAAGCGAAAAAGGGTAAAGGAATTACGCCTAAAAATAATCAGGCGAACATCAAAAATGCAAACAAGGGAACAAAAGGCACGAACAAGCAGTATTCAAAAAGTCAGGGTAATAGAGGGAAACAGTTAAATCCAAATCGAAAAATTCATAAAGGCACCAAAAAATAGATTTTCAATAAATGGAAATTCGGAACCTGTAGTTGCAAAAGTTGCAAATTCAATAGATCTCAATCCAATCCATGGTATATCTAATTGCATTAACCTACAGTCAACCAGTCAAGCAACTAATTGACTATTATCGTTTTTTTAACATCAAACCCAATCTCCGGCAAATCTTGGAACGTTAGGGACGATGTTTCAAACCTTTCAAATGTGAAGATTAAAAGTTGAAAAGTTGGAAGGTTGAGTGTCCGAGGATGTTTGTTTCTAAAAAATCCAAAATGTTAATATACAGGGAAAAAATTGACTTTTTTTAAAATAAGTGATATAAATAAGAAAGAGTTGAATATGAGAAAAATTCCATTTGATAATCAAAGAGATAATTTGGGTTTTGTTGTAAAAAATTCAAATAAATCAATAAATATTTTAAAAATGGTTTGGAGGATTTTGAAAAATGAAAGATAACCGTGCAACAGATGCAACAACCGTCCCTGATGGCTAAGTGAAAAAAGTTAATGATTATAAAGAAGATGAGCTCGATGATTTTTTTATATATTATCTCAGAGCAAAATATGGCAAGGAATAACTAGTATTATGTTAATATCCGAGATGTTTGAGAGCGGATTTCGGATTAATATTTTGGAGGAATTATGAAAAGACAGACCACTGTGCATAAGTTGATTTACTATATCAAGAATAAAACTTCAGAGAAATATACGGAGTGGAGATCAATTACCATTGACTTTTTTTATCAACTGTTTGATTTATCCGAGAGAAATCCCGGAATCAACATAATAATGCTTAAGACTGTGGGGTTAAATATTCACTATAAGGACAAAGCAGTATGCTACATGAACTTTAATAAGAAATCCTTCACTGTTTACCTTTTCCCTGATAATCTGTTAAACAAAGTATCGGACAAGATATTCAATACTCCTTTTGATAGTGGTTGGCACAGAGCATATAAGGTTAATACCAAAGAAGAGGTAGAAGCTCTTGTTGATTATTTAACTAAGTTAAAAGTCGTAAACTTATCCTCTTCTTCAAAGAGATCTCGCAGAATACCGACTTGGGTCAAGGAATTTGTTAGAGAAAGAGATGAGCGAAAATGTAAAGTTTGTGGTGCAACAGAGGATCTTTGCTTTGATCATATCTTGCCTTATTCAAAAGGTGGCCTAAGTGACCATCCGACAAACATCCAACTCCTCTGTAAAAAATGCAACCTAAAAAAACTTGATAAATTAGGATTGGACTAAACACCTACCCCTAGAAATTAGGGACGGAAGTCCCATACCCCATACAAGCCGTTACGGGATAAATAGGAAGACGGGGACGGTGTTGGACTTATTGGAATTGTTGGGAAGGCGGGGAGTGCAGGAGATGAGAACTGGATCCCCGGGTCAAGCCCGAGGATGACGGAATACAAATGAAGAATGAATAATGAAGAGCTTAAAAGAGTTGAAAGTTGAAAGTTGACAGTTCAGAGTAAAGAAAATAAAAGAAGAATTAAGAGAAGATAGTAATGGAGTAAATGATGAAAAAAGATGAATACAATAAATTCAAGGCATTAGAGGAAAAGATCCTTTTATGACGGGAAAGGAATGAGATTCCTACGGAAACTTTGTTTCCTCTGAATGACGGAAAATAAGTGAAAAGGAAAAAGAGAATGATTTTTATATAATGAAATTAAAAAAATATTTATAGGGGTATAACTTCTTTATTTTATATTTATAACTTTTCAACTGGATCGTTATTTTCAAAATTTCTTTGAATGTGTTATAATAGCATTATGAATACCAAACCATTAGCGGAATTATTAAGACCACAATCATTTGAGGAGATGTTCGGTCAAAAGCATTTGGTAGGGGAGAATGCACCATTTAGAAAAATGATTGAAAATGTTTCTTTCTCATCATTCATTCTTTGGGGACCCCCGGGAGTTGGTAAAACTACTATTGCAAGAATAATTTCTAAGGACCCGGCTATTCATTTCATTAGATTATCAGCCATTACAGAAGGTATTCCTCGATTAAGAGAAATAGTAAAAAAAGAGCGTAATATTTTTACATCAGAGAAGAAATTCGCTATATTTGTAGATGAAATACATCATTTTAATAAAAAACAACAGGATTTCTTTTTGCCCTATATTGAAAGCGGAGAGGTAACGCTTATTGCTGCAACCACTGAAAACCCCTCTTTTTATCTAATTAATCCTCTCTTATCCCGATTAAATGTGTTTATTTTAAAACCCCTCGAAAAAGAGGATATAATAAATATATTAAAAAGAGCTATTGAAAAGAAAGGTGAATGGACACAAAGGGATTTTGAATTGACTGAAAAAGGATTTGACTCAATTATTGCACTTTCAGGTTTTGATGCTCG
>JAGGYO010000151.1 GCA_021162505.1 bacterium | reverse complement strand
TTACTTGGTCAATTACTTGATATAAAAGCAAAATATAAAAATTTAGAGATTATTTTAGAGGTTACAGAGAAAAAATTCATTCAGGATTTTGATAAATTCCAATCTTTTTTCAGCTTGATACGCGATAAGGGAATAAAAATAGCATTAGATGATGTTGGCTCGGGCTATTCATCCCTACAATATCTAATCGAACTAAATATCGATTATTTCAAGATCGATATGACTTTGGTACAGGATATCCATAAAAATTACCTAAAACGCTCTGTTGTTTCAGCATTGGTGGATATTGCAAGAGAAAAACATGCAAAGGTCATTGCGGAAGGGATTGAAAAAGTTGAAGAATTAAAGGTTATTAGGGAATTTGGGATTGATTTCGGCCAGGGTTTTCTATTTGCAAGACCATCGGTGCGCCCCATCGTAAATTTACAATTTGAGGATTAAAACAGGTCTATCAGTTCTACTTGAAAATAAACTTTTTACACATAAAAAAATTGGAATCTTATCCAACCAGGCGTCGATCAATGGAAATGGTATACATAATGTAAAATTGCTTATTGATAATGGGTACAGTATTGTTAAAATATTTGTTCCGGAACATGGGCTTTGGGGAACTTATGGGGGTGGTGAAGAAGTAGAAAATAAGATCGACGAAAAATACAAGATACCGATAATTAGTTTATATGATGAGAAAAATTTATTTGACAAAGGTGCATTTGATGATATTGATGTTTTTATATATGATATCCAAGACATTGGTTCTAGATTTTACACTTATATTGCAACATTAAAAGGAGTCATGGAATTTTTTCAGAGGAACGAAATAAAAAAAAAGATCGTTGTGCTGGATCGACCGGCATATTTAGGCGATAAGGTACAAGGGACCCTACCCCATAAATTGAATTTTTTATCATGCGAATATATCCCTATACGGTACGGGTTGACAGTTGGTGAATTTGCTAAGTTCGTGATAAAAAAAAATCAATGGGATATCGATCTGGAAATAGTGAATATGAAAAATTATACAATAAAAAGCCTGTTTTCACAATTGAATTTTCCATTTATTCCACCATCAAGTGCGATAAAGAGTTTTGATACAGCTTTTTTCTATACTGGAACATGTTTATTAGAAGGAACATCTTTATCAGAAGGCAGGGGTACACTAACGCCATTTCTTATATTTGGTGAACCCGATCTTCCGAATATTGAGGTAGATTTCCCGGGTGTGCAAATGAAAAAAGTTGACTTCAAACCAAAATATAATAAACATAAAAACAAAATATGCCAAGGATATCAGATTAAAGAAATTGACTATGATATTGCTCATCCTTTCCGCGATATTGTTCTATTTTTAATGAAGGTCTATAAAAAGAAGCGCTTTGAATTCAAAGAGTTCCACTTTGATCGCCTTGCCGGTGGTGAATTTTTAAGGAAGATGATCATAAATTATCAAAAAGATGAATTTTTGGCCCGACTTGAAAGTGACGAAGAAAAATTCAGAAATAACCGTACAAAGTATTAAGTCAATAATGTTAACTGTCCTTAACAGAAAGACAAGTTGAAAGTTGAAAAACAGTATGCAGTACTAAGTATTTAGTTCCTGCACTTAGCACTGAAAATAGCTGAGAGTTGAAAATTGAGAATTGAGAGTCGAAGAAAGCAGTGGGATGGATGGGTGTATGAGTAGATGAGTGAATGGGAGAATGAGTATAAGGGTTGATGAGGAAATAAAGATATAAGAAAGCACAAAATTACTTCGAACCTGAGACCTTTGACTTTTGACTTTAGACAATGTTTTTAAGATTGCGTCCCAACACAATATACATTTAAAGTGTCACAATCCCATTCATAAGAGAAATAAGTGAAACACCGTCACAAGTTCAAATTTTGGGAAATCAAGAAAAAAAAGTATAATTAATTAATGAAGAAACTTAAAATAAAATTACCTTATGAGAATATTTTATCCGTAAAAATAAAAAATGCAAATTTCCTTTTTCATGAATTTATTCCAACCAATAGAAAAAGTGGGATAAAATATTCCATTGAAGAAAGGATCCCCGAAATATTCTCGGGAAAATACTATTCCTATAATACTCTTATGTTCTTTCAAAATTACCTTAATAATTATTTCTATTCTCTGGTAAAATATTCTTTTGATGATGAAATTGTAATAATGAATTGGGTAAGATACATAATTTCATATATATTGAGTGAGCATTTTTTAAATTTTCACGGATCGATTATTAAATATAAAGGAAAAGTTTATTTTTTCGCGGGTAGCAGCGGTAGTGGGAAAACGACTATATCATATTATTTTATGAAAAAAGGCGGTACTGTTTATTCAGATGAGTTCGCCCTTTTGAATGAAGGAAATTCATCCTTTATCCCACGCCCCTTCTATTTTAGAAACGGGTTATTAAAGAATAAAAAGAGCAAATATTCAAAAATACTCTATGGAAAATTTTCCAAGGTTGAAAATAAAAGAGAAATTGAACTCTTGCCCTCACCCGAGAAAATATTTTTTCTTACAAAAGAAAAACAGGATAAATACTATCTTTTTCTTGAAAGTATACATAAGTTTGATTTTTTCAAAGATGCTTAT
>JAGGYO010000033.1 GCA_021162505.1 bacterium | reverse complement strand
GTTCTTTCTCTAAAGGAGAAAGAAGATATGGAAATTGCCGATCTTGGCCTAAATGATTTTGAAAGAACCGGTATTGTCCTAGTAATATATGTAAACAACTCGAGGTATTGTGCGAAAGAAATGGTTTTATTTTCTAATCAAACTTGTCCCGAACATCGCCATCCCGACCATGATGGTATAGAGGGAAAAAGGGAAACCTTTCGTTGTAGATATGGTAAGGTATATCTTTATATAGAAGGTGAGAAAACCGAAAATTCCAAGGCTCATCCTCCAGCAGGAGATGAGAAATATTATTCCGTATATCATGAAATTATCCTATTACCGGGAGACCAATATACTATTAAGAAAAATACTCTCCATTGGTTTCAGGCAGGCAAAGAAGGTGCAGTTATTTCAGAATTTTCTTCTCCCAGTGATGATGCTAGTGATATATTTACTGACCCACGTATTAAAAGAGTATTAAATGATTAATTTTTTTAAGATTTTGAGTTTATAGTGAGGTTAATATGTTAAAAATAGGAGGAAAGGCATTATCACGTAAAGATATTTATCAATATTTTGGTAGTTTACAACAAATTGCTGGATTAAGACGATTTACCTATGCAGAAGGAAAAGCTAAAGGTTTGGAAGCAGTAGAATGTCGAAGTGGAAGTGGTCTGCGCTTTATTATTTTATTAGACCGGGGTATGGATATAGGGTTATGTGAATATCAAGGGATTCCTATTGCTTTTCGTTCCGCTGTAGGAGAATCATCTCCTTCCTTTTTCGAGGCAGAAGGTACAGAATGGCTAAGGAATTTTGGAGGGGGATTACTGGTAACATGTGGTTTGACTTATTTAGGGTCTCCTGATAATGACCGAGGAGAAGAGTTAGGGTTACATGGACGTATTTCTAATATACCTGCGGAAGAAATTGCCTTAGATTCGCATTGGGAAGGAAATGAATGTATTTTTCGGGTAAAAGGTAAGGTGCGAGAGGCAAAAACTCTTTTTACCAATATGGTTCTTCAAAGAGAGATTACTAACCGATTGGGAGAAAATCGTATTTTAATAAAAGACCAAATTATCAATGAAGGAGCCCATAAAACTCCCTTTATGTTTTTATATCATATTAATATTGGATATCCTTTACTGGAGAAAGGTAGTCAATTTTGTGCTCCTTCATTAGAAGTAAAGCCCAGAGATTCAATAGCTGCTGCAAGTTTTAGAGATTACGCCTTTTATTCTAACCCAATAGCTAACTATCCTGATACAGTATTTTATCATAATTTAAAAAAAGACCAAAAGGGATGGAGTAAGGTTGCATTGATTAATAAAAAAAGACAATTAGGACTTTATGTTTACTATGATGGAACATACCTTCCTAATTTTATTCAATGGAAATTTTTGGAAGATGGTCATTATGTTACTGGTCTGGAGCCGTCGAATTGTTTGGTGGAAGGAAGATCAATAGAGAGGGAGAAAGGGACTCTATTTTATTTAAATCCTGGAGAAAGCCGAGAAATCCATATAGAAATTGGTCTTTTAACTTCTGTAAAAGCAATTGAAGAGATCCAAAGCGAGTTGAAAAATTTTTAAATTATCTATTATCAGACTTTTTATTGATTAGATAAAGAGGAAATTGAGTTTGTTTGATGAAAAATAAGTGAATTATTTTTGACATTACTTTAACATATTATAGGAGGAAAAAATGAAGTATAAAGTGCCTTTAAAAAATCCTCAACCTAATATCGATAGTTTTATAAAGATTATTAAGGGTCAGTCTATTCCTACCAGGGGAGTAGTTATGGAGTATTTAATAGATGAAGAGATAAGACATAAAATTTCCACAGAGCTTCTCGGGCTCGAGTGGGTAGGGTCACTGGAGGATAAGAATATTCAGGAGAAATACTTAAAGAACTATATCGAGTTTTGGTATAGAATGGGCTATGATTATGTAAGATTTGAGTTAAATATGGGATTTGTTCCGAAAATTAGAAGTATAACTGATACAGCTTTCCTTTCAAGGGGTATAAGGAAATGGGCTGAGGAAGGGAAGGGGACTATTACCTCCTGGAGGGATTTTGAAAATTATAAGTGGCCGCAAGTTAATGACTTTGATTTTTCCCCATATGAATTTATAGGAAAAAACTTGCCAGATGGTATGGGATTCTTTGTCTCTCATGGGGCAGGGGTGTTGGAAAATGTCCAAGCGCTTATGGGTTACGAAGGCTTATCTTACGCTCTGTACGACAATCCTGAATTAGTCGAAGCTATGTTTGATAAAGTTGGTAAGAAAATTTATGAATTTTATAAAAATATTGTTGGAATTTCTAATATTTATGCCTTCTTTCAAGGAGACGATATGGGATTTAAAACTGCCACTCTTTTCTCTCCTGAGATTTTGCGTAGATACGTCTTACCCTGGCACAAAAGATATGCTGAACTTGCCCACCAACATAATATGCTTTACCTTCTTCATTGTTGCGGAAACATAGAGGAGATTATGGATGAACTAATAGAGAATGTAAAGATAGATGGAAAACATTCATTTCAAGATGAAATTAGGCCGGCAAGCGCGTTCTACAAAAAATATTCGGGTAAAATTGCTGTTTTGGGAGGAGTGGATATAAATGTTCTGGCTACCTACCAGGAAGATAAGCTGCGAAGATATATAAGAAGCATCCTTTCTATGTGTATGAGCAAGGGAAGATTTGCCCTCGGATCGGGGAATTCCATTGCCAACTATATTCCAATTAAAAATTACCTGATAATGCTTGAGGAAGGATTAAATTTTTAAAATTTGTCGTGATATATTTTTTAATGAGTATTTGAATTTTCACCATTCCTATGCCTTTCCTATTGAATTGAAGGATAAAAAAGGAAAGAGAAAAAAAGAAATATAGATACCTTAGATTATCTGACTCCATATAAGAAATTAAAGAGCATACCTGATGCCCGGGTATATCTAAAAGAAAGTGTAACTTTTGAAATGTTGGATAAAAAAGCAAAAAAATGTACGGATAATCAGATAGTTAAAAAAGTGCAGTTAGAAAGGAATAAATTATTTGATAAAATATCAGCAGCTTGACTTTTTTCGCCAGGCTCACCTTGTATTGGGCAAGACTAAGACTTGACAAATTTCTAACATATAGTATTCTTATAGAAGATATTATAAATTTTAAATTAAGTATTGAAAAAACTATTAGGT
>JAGGYO010000043.1 GCA_021162505.1 bacterium | reverse complement strand
AGAACATCAAAAAAAGATAAAACAACAGTTGAGAAAAGAATGAGAGTTATATTGTTTTTATATGAAAAAAATTATTCATGTAGCGAAATTGGAAGATTTTTAAATAAACTTCCAAACAATATAAATTATTATATTAAGAAATGGAAGAAAAATAAAAAGAATAGAATTTAACAGATTTAAAACACCGTCCCTATTTAATTCCCCTTGATTTTTTTTTGATTTTATGATACCATTATACTTAGAAAAATGTATTTGGAATGAGGATCTCATCCTATAGTAATATTCCAATATCAGATGAAATGTAAATGCTGTTTTATTGAAAGGAGTTTATATGAAGCATGCACACCTTCTTGATGATTTTTTAAGCTTTGTAAAAGTCAATACAAGATCCAATCCCAATAATGATAAAACACCTTCCTTCGAGGGAGAATTTAACTTGGCAAAAAAATTAAAAGAATTATTGAAAGAACTTGTTGATGAGGTATTTTATGATGATGAAAATTGTTATGTTTACGGTTTGCTGAAAAAGAATACTGAAAACAAACGATGTATTGGTTTTAATTCGCATATGGATACTTCACCGGAAGAATCCGGTGAAAATGTGAATCCAAGGGTATTTAAATATGAAGGGGGTGATATAGAAATCGGTAATGGGACTATTATTAAAGAAGAAGATATTGTTGATTTTTCAAAGAAACTTGGCAAAACATTTATTACAGCTTCCGGTGATACATTGCTTGGTGCCGATGATAAAGCGGGTATTGCAAATATTATCAGTATGCTCAGGTATTTTAAAGAACACCCAAAAGAATCACATGGTGATATTTATGTAGCTTTTACACCGGACGAAGAGATTGGACAAGGTATAAAATACCTTGATATGGAGCACTTTAAAATTGATTTTGGTTTTACCGTGGATGGTAGCGGTATTGGCGAATATGACGATGAAAATTTCAATGCCATAAATGGAAAAATAATTTTCACCGGATATAATGTTCATGCGGGAAGTGCTTATAAAAAAATGAGAAATGCTGTGAGAGCTTCATCGTATTTTATGTCACTCTTAGATGAAAAGCATTCTGCAGAAGGTACTAAGAACAGGGAAGGTTATATTCACTTCGACGCTATTGAAGGGGATGTTAATAAGGTCGAACTCGAATTGATCATTCGGGATTTTACAAAACCAGGTTTAGAAAAATTAAACAATATGCTTGAAAAACATTCCTCCGAAACGAAGAAAAAATTCAAAGGTATTGGTATTAAATTAAATTTAAAAGATGCTTATTCAAATATGAAGGAGATCATAGATAGATTTCCCGAGGTTTCAAAAGTTGTGGAAAAATCTGCTGATAATATAGGACTTGTATTGAAAAGGACTCCTATTAGGGGAGGAACAGATGGTGCCATGCTTTCTTGGAGGGAAAAAATTGCCATGCCGAATATATTTACTGGAGGGTATAATTTCCATTCAAAAAAGGAATATGCCGTATTGGAAGAAATGGAAAAAAGTGTTGATCTAATTATAGAAATTGTAAAAAATGGATAAACGCTGTGAAAAATGTGTCCTTAAATTTACGAATAAGGTTGAAACCTTATTTAATTTAGTAGAAAATGATGATTATATTACTGAAATGAAATCATTGGAAAAAGAGATAGGAAACTTTAAATATGCTGCTGATTTTCACAGAAATGCAAATAATATTTTTATAAAATATTTAGGTGAAAAGGATTATTTCAGATCACAAAAAAAGGCGTTAAATAAAAAAGTCATGGGTGTTTTCAATGAAGTGGAAGATAGAATAAATAATTCAAAGGATTCCTTTTTAAGTGGGATGAAATATTCTATCGGGGGTAATAAGTTTGATCTTGCTCAAGGCAAGGATATTGAAAAGATCGTTATTGATTTTATGAATATAAATATTGATGATGAAAAAGTAAATGAACTAAGGGAGAAACTGAGCATTTCAAAAAATGTTTTAATTATCGGAGATAATGCCGGAGAAATTGTACTTGATATGCTTTTAGTTAAGGAAATAAAGAAACTAAATGAGAAAATTGATATTGATTATTTTGTACGCTCACACCCAATATTAAATGATTCAACAATGGATGATCTAAATGACTATTTTTATTCCTTTCCTGTGAATTTTAAACCCTTTTTATATGAGAAGAAAGATGATCTAAATAAATTAAACGAGTATGAAATAATCATTTTGAAAGGGCAAGCAAATCTTGAAACATATTATCCGTTTAGAGATGAGAGATTTTATTTTCTATTTGTTGTCAAATGTGAGGTTGTGGCAGAGATCGTTAATAAAGAAGAAGGTGCATTTGTCATATTAGGAGATGAAAATGGGTTATAAATATATATTCGGACCTGTTCCTTCCAGACGGCTTGGGATCAGTTTGGGCATAGATCTTATTCCTTTTAAAACCTGTACTTTAAATTGTGTTTATTGTGAATGTGGAGTAACAAATAATTTGACCCTATTAAGAAAGGAATATGTGCCCACAATTGATGTAATAAATGAGTTGAAGGATTATTTGGAAAATAACCAAATCCCCGATTATGTAACATTCTCAGGCTCCGGTGAACCTACATTGCATTCAGGAATCGGTGATATTGTAAAATTTATAAAATCAAACTATCCCAATGTGAAACTTGCATTATTGACTAATGGAACACTTTTGAATAAAGTAAAGGTTAAAGAAGAAGTAATTGAATGTGATGTGGTATTGCCTTCATTGGATGCGGCTACAAAAGAGGATTTTATTAAAATCAATAGACCACACGGCAGGCTTGATATAGATCAAATTATCCATGGATTAACGGATTTTAAAAAAGAATTTAAAGGAAAGATGTTACTTGAAATATTTTTTGCCGAGGGAATAAATACGGACGATGAGAATATTTTTGCTTTAAGAAAAGCAATTAAAAAGATCAAACCTGATGAAGTACAATTAAATTCCCTTGATCGACCACCGGCAGAGGATTATGTAAAGTTGGTACCAATGGATGAACTTTATAAAATAAAAGATAAATTGAATCTCAAAAATGTCTATATAATAAAAAAATTTCAAAATCGAAAAGATATAAGAGCATATAGAGATGATATTGAAAATACAATAATAGAAACTATTAGGCGAAGACCTTTAACATTGGAGGATCTTTCGCAAGTGCTGGGTTTACATATAAATGAGTTAAATAAATATCTGGATGTTTTAGAACATGAAGGAAGAATAGAGAGCATTATCGGTGAACGCGGTGTTTTCATAAAGGAAAGGAAATGAATATAGCTCACATAATTGTTGGGACTGCCTGGAGTGGTGGTCAAAATCAAACTTATGAAATACTTAAGAACCAGCCGTCGGATTCAAAATCAATATTGATTACCGTTCCGGGTTCAATTTTGGGGGAAAAATCGCAGGCTATGGGGATTAAAGTTTATTATTTGATTCCGCATAGTCATATTGATTTCAAGTATATCAAAGCGGTAAAGGAAATATTAATAGGTGAAAAAATTGATATTGTGAATGTACATAGGTCTACGGTACATACAAATATGCTTTTTATGAAAATGTTTATTTATAAAAAATTCAAATTAGTTATTTCCCGCAGGATCGCTTTTAAACAGAATATTTTCTCGCGGTTCAAATATAATAATAAAGCCATCGACAAATTGATCGCTGTATCGGAAGAGGTAAAAAATGTACTTATGGCAAGTGGAATCCCTGCCGAGAGGATTAAAGTTATATATAGCGGTGTTGATACCCAGAAATTCGATCCTTATATTGAGAGCAATATTAGAGAAGAACTGGGGATCTCAAATGAGAAAGAGATAATTACATGTATTGCCAATTTTTTACCTCATAAGGGATTGGAATATCTTTTAAAAGCGATACATAAGGGACGGATGAACTTCAATGATAGCGTTTTCCTTTTCGCCGGGAAAGGAACAGATAATGAAGAATTTCTCTCTATTATAAAAGAGCTGAATATCGGTAAATATGTTATTCCTTTAGGATACAGAGAGGATATACCTGAGATCTTAAAGGCAACAGATGTCTTTGTGCTTCCAACATTAAGAGAGGGTTTTTCAGGAGTAATTCGTGAAGCAATGGTAATGGGAAAACCTGTTATCTCGACTCGCATCCCTGAAAATCTTGAACTCATTAGAGATAGTGTAAATGGTTTCCTTTGTGAAAAAGCCAATTCACAAGATCTTATTTATGCTATTTCCAGATTGCAGGGCAATAAGGTGATTCAAAAAGAGATGGGAGAAAAGGGTCGTGAGCTGGTATTGAATAATTTCACTATTCAAAGGACAATTAATGATACTTATGATCTCTATCGTTCATTGCTTGAAAAGTAAAAAGCGAGTATTAACCGCGAATTACGCGAATTAAACGAATTAAAGAGAAAAAGAAATAGAATAACCACGGAGCATTGAAAAACAGTATGCAGTACTAAGTATTTAGTTTCTCCACTTAGTACCAATAATCATAACTCAGTGCTTAGGACTACTTTTTGGAACCTTTGAACTTTTGAACCAAAAATTTATTAACCACGGATTAGACGGATTAGACGGATTTTAAAAACTCGAATTAAAAAATATAAATCTTCAGTCATAAAATAAATTTTCTTATCCTTAACCTTTTTGACTACTAGAAAACAAGTTTTCTCTTTTCAAAAAGGTTTCGTCAATAGTAATTAAGAATAAGTACTTAACTGAAAATTTAAAAGAAAAAATGAAGAGATGAGATTATTACGAGGTTTTGCAAACCTCTCATAATGACTTCGCCACTTTTGAACATGGAACTTTGAACAGATTAATTTAATTGCCACGAAGTTCTGAAAACAGTTGAGAATTGACTACCGCACCTTTTCAAAGTGCCGGATAAATAATTGAGAGTTGAGAATTTTACAAAAAAAAAGAAAAGAGAAAAAACATGTTAAATACATTTATATTGTCAAAAGTCCCCGATTTAAGATATTATAAATTCCGAACTTCAAATTTATTTTAATTTACTTAATTGACATAATTCGTGTTTGTCTTTGGTGTCATTTAGCTTTATCATTAAAACACTTTTTCAAGAAATCAACAATAACAGGTGTTATGATCTTATCACCCTCGAGACCAATATGGGCATTTACCTCACGATGAGAAAGTTGTCTTGCATGGATTATCATAATATTTAATCCCTTATTTTTTAGCTCCATTGCAAAGTTATCTTCCGCTTGGACCCTATCCTTTTTTCCTCTTTCAGCAATGATCCAGTTCTTTGGCAAATATTTATTTGTATCAAGATAGTTCACGGCACTTGCCTTTTCCCAGATCTTTTCATCATTTCCAAATCCATTAATATACATTTGTTTCAATCTTTTGCCTGAATTGTCAATGCTTTCCTTTATATTATAACCCCGGGTATCAAGTGAGATCACAGCTTTGAAAATATCAGTTTTTAAATTGTGGGCGTTTAAAAATTCTGGATCGCAGGCAAGCAGGGCAACAAGCTGTGCACCGGCAGAGTGTCCCATTATTACCATCTTTTTATTATCTCCGTTGTATTTTTGAATATTTTTATATATCCAATTAACAGCATTTGCTATATCTTTTAAGTGTTCTGGATATTTAATACGGTTTGGATCACTTATTTTCATTGGATTGGGAGAAAGTCGGTAATTGACGCTAACAAGGATATATCCAAGTTTCTGGAAAAGCTTGATCTTATTATCGATTTGATTGTTTTTGTCTCCTAACATCCAGCCACCACCATGTACCCAAATAATAACCGGCTGATTTTTTCCTATTTTTATGGGGTATATATCCAAACTCAAAAGGTTCTTTTGAACATTTGGAATAGTTTTGTAAACTATTGTTATTTTTTTCACGAGTTTTAAGGCAGGATTTCCACTAGCAAAGAAAAGGTTGTATGAAGGTAAAAACAAGATAAATATAAGTAATATTCTTAGAATAAAATATTTTACACTTTTCACATATCCCTCCTAATATTTGACTCTAAATTTAAAAGAGGTGTTGACTCTGTTAACCACCGGCCCCAATTTTACTTGCTCAATTCAAGCATTCGATCAAGGGGTGCTTTTGCTTTTTCTAATATTTCAGTAGAGAGCTCAACCTTGTATTGCAAATTCAAAAGTGATAGATACACATCTTCTAATTTTATCTTTTTCATATTCTCACAAATGATCCTTGGTTGCAAAGCAAAAAATTTCTTCTCGGGAAATTCTCTTCTTAATCTGTCAGTAAGTCCTTCCTCCGTTCCGATTATAAACTCCTTATGGTCTGAGTTTTTTACAAAATTTATCATACCACCTGTTCCGAATAAATGATCAGAAAGATTTGAGATATTTTCATTGGCTTCGGGATGTGTGAGGACAATGGCATTTGGATGGTGTTCTTTTGTTTCATTTAATTCTTTTACATAGAGAAATTCATGTACAGAGCAGAATCCATCAAACAAAATGATCTCTTTTTCAGGGACCTGTTTGGCAACGAAACGCCCTAAATTCTTATCAGGCAGGAAGACTATCTGCTTTTGAGGAAGGTTTCTCACGATATTAACGGCATTTGCAGAAGTGCATATTACATCTACCTCTGTTTTGGTTTCGGCATTTGTATTAATATAAGCGACAAAGGCAGCATCCGGGAATTCTTCTCTTAATATTTTTACCTTCTCTGCTGAGATCATATCAGCCATGGGACATCGTGCTTCTCTTACGGGATGAAGGATTGTCTTTTCAGGAGAGAGTATTTTTGCAGATTCCGCCATAAATGAAACCCCACAAAAAACAATGAGTTCTTTGTCAGAATCTTTTGCTTTTCTTGAAAGATCAAGGGAGTCCCCAAGGATATCTCCGATGAGCTGTATCTCTTCGCTTTGATAGTTATGAACCAGAATTAAAGCATCTTTTTCTTTCTTTAATTTAAGGATCTCCCTTGCATAATCCATAGCATCTCCTTTTCCTTATTATCTTATAAAAACGATTTTTTTTCAAGTGAAATTTAGTATTTTATAATGATCTCAACCCGCCTGTTTTTTTGTCTACCAATATCCGAATCATTATCTCCCAATGGTTCGTTCACTCCAAATGCCTTAACAACGATCTTTTCTTTATCAATACCTGATTTTAATAGAAATCTTTTCACTCTTTCTGCTCTTTTTTTACTTAAAGTTAGATTATATAAATTTTCTCCCAGTATATCAGAATAGCCCTTAATAACGATATATTTATATGGAAAATTATTTAGTAGTTTAATTATATTTCTCAATATTTTAATATTATCTTCTTTTAAAAGATATTTAGCCGTTTCATAGAATAACAGAATTTTCGTATTTGCCTTTATGGATTTATTCAACCCCATTTCTTCTTCATTGATCTTACCTTTAATATTTTTGTCTCCTAAGGATTTATTTCCTATAATTTCTTCTTTTTTGGAAATTTCCTTTTTTAAATTAGTTTTTTCTTTTTTTCTATTGTCTTTTTTTGAAATATTTTCTGTTGAATTATTCTTTTTGATGATTTTATCTTTCATTTTTTGTTTTCTTGCAAATAGAGATTTGGGTTTAAGGATAATTGTAAAATAATGAACATTTCCTAAATATTCATTATAACTGTATGCATAATCTACGGTAAAGGCAAATAATTTTATACCGATCCCTGCGGTTATGGGATTGTTTTCATTTTGAAAATTATAACCACCTCGGATGGATATCATATCAAATAGATTAAATTCCAATCCAAGAATTTCATTTGTTTCATTGGGTTTTTCTTTTAAATTATTGTTCAGATCTCCTGAAAATACTATTGAAAAATATCTTGCTAAGATTAATTTATAATTAATTCCCACATTTACTGTTAGGGGCATTGGATCGTTCACTTCATCAAAGGGACTCTGAATACCAAAATTTTGTAATGTTACGCCAAGATTTAATTTCTTATGAAAAAAATGTGTCAATAATCCAATATCAAGGGCGGCTCCCTGTGAAGAAACATCATCAAATTGTCTTTTAAATCCTTTAATGGTTACACCCAAACTTGAATTTTTAAAGAGAGTTTTTCCATAGGTCAAATTCAATGAAACATTGTAAATATTTAGTGCAGTTTTGTTTCCGTATAGATCATACCAGTCAAAAATCGTGCTGCTGTATAAAATACTGAAGCCAAAATAACCGTTGAAAAATCCTGGAAAAATATAAATAAGATTTTCCATATTAGTGTCAGAGAAGAGCTGTAAATGTGAAAAACCGATCAGTTGCTCCTCTGCTTGAATGACCCCAGCAGGATTATAATGTATTGAATAGATACTGTTTGCAATAGATGTATAAGACCCCCCCATGGCAGAGGGCGCACCTCCAATATCCCAGGTTAAAAAGTCAGCGCCGCTATTTCCCGACGAATCAGGAATAATGGGCATAAGAATAAATAATATGAGCAAAAATATTATTTTGCTTCTATTTGACAATAAGGACCTTCTTTGTTTCATTAAAATAATCAGTATGAATATTTATCAAATAGATACCACTTGCAACAATTTGATCCTTTGCATTTGTGCCGTTCCAAAAAGCTTCAAAAGTTCCTGCTCCTTTATATTCATCCATTATCTTTTTAACAAATTTTCCATTAAGGGTATATACTTTTATGGTAACTTTTGTGGGTTTGGATAGCTTTGAATATATTTGCACCGGGCTATTCTCATTGGGATTGATCTTATTTCCCATTACAACTGTATTATCCGATTCATAAGGAGGATTAATCGTTTTAATATGATCATATCCAATAAAAGGAATATTTCCAATGTATCCGGATATTTTTATCTCAACATTATCTCCCACTGATAAAATATCTTCAACCGATTTCCTATCGAATTTAACCATTAGATCCGGGATGCCATTACTATTATGGTCGCCAATTTCAGTTGGCGAAGCCAAAGCATAGACTTGATCGTTCAATAGAAGGGTGGAAATATTAATATCATTGACATCATATTCATTTGGTAACTCAATATAAACAGTAACGGGTTTTCCCTCGCTTTGGAGATTTAGCGTATCGGGATCAAAATCAATAGTGGCATTCAACGATGAAACTACATTAACGGTCAAGGAATGGATATTTTCATTATTATCAAGGAGATCGCCACTAAAATAATTAATGATGTATTGTCCATCGATATAACTTGAAAAATCAAAACTGCCCGCATAAATTGTCCATGAACTTGTGTTTGAATTTAGAGTATATTTAATAAAATTAACGCCGCATCCATCGTTATCGTTGGCATTTAGAGTAATGGGCGTATTGTGTGCTATTGTGTAGATAGTATTATTTAAAAATTTAGGTTCACCAATATTAATACCACTTTGCGGGGCAATATTATCGGTAAAAATATCCATAGCTTTTGTTTGCTCGGTATTATTATCGTTGTCAATGCTATAGTAATAAATTGTATGTGGCCCGTAACTTAAAAAGGAAAAGTCAATATTCCCACCTGCATAGGTTTGCCAAGATTGATTGATAAATTTGTAATAGGTATCTTTTACACCTGATAGATCATCGGTAGCAGTAAGGGAAAGTGTCGTATTATAGGTTATATAATCAAATCCATTCGTGAGTATATTAGGTGAAGAAATAATTAAATTGGTAACAGGAGGT
>JAGGYO010000048.1 GCA_021162505.1 bacterium | reverse complement strand
GTATAAAACTAATTGAAAAGGGAAAGTTGAAAAAGAACAATGCACTATCTTTTGATGATAAAAATATTTATTTTCGTAAAAAATATCATTTTCCACAATCTATTGAAAGGATATTTATTTTTGCAGATCAACTTTTTGTTATTGATATTAACGGAGATGTTTATCTTAACGGTAAACCTTATTTAATGAATAATAATACTAATTTCATTAAAAAAGAAGGTCAAAATTACATCTTTTACGGTGATAATATAGAAAATAATAATGGAAATGTTCTAAAAAATGGATCTAAGACCTTGCAAGGAATTATTTACAGAGTTTTTCAAAAGGATCAGATGCTTTATATTTCTACATATGATAATGGCATTATCCAATGGCAAAGGAATAAGAACACAGTAATATATCCTTATTCTCTATTAAGCGGAGTTTACAAAGGAGGTCTAATATTTAGAAGTGGTAAGGTCATTTTTAATGAGAAAACAATGGAACTCAATGATGAGATATTAAGAGAAAAAAATGGCAAACTCTTTGGTAAAAATGGAATTTATGATATCAATTCAGGAGAAGCATTATTTGAAAAGAATGATTTTTATTTTTCCGACTACGATTTATCCAAGGGTATTGTTACATCATACAAAAGCGGATTGTTCCATTTTGTGAGGAATAAGTATATTCCTATAAAAGTAAATTTCAAAGGTGTGAAGGAGATTTTTTCAGGAAAATATATTATAGCGAATGATGGAATTTATTCTTTGGAAGGCAATAAACTGATAGTTAAGGGAGCAGTTAATAGTATATATAAAAAAAATGATACTGTATTTGTCAGCATTTTTAAAAAAGGTATCTTCATCCTTAAAGAAAATGAACTTAAAGGAACAAAATATTCAATAAAGAATCTAAATGCCTTTTTTACTGAGGACCATATTGTTATTGAAATGTACCATAATATTTTTCTATTCAATTATGAAATTTTTAAAAAATAGTATAATAGCCCTTATTACAATGGTTTTTTTCTGTCTTTCCTTTTATCCTATGACCCTGAGTTTCTTAATATTTTTTGCCCTTATCCCCATAATTTATATATACAGGCATTCAAACATCGTTACCAGTGTGATTTTTACCTTTTTAGCAATATTTCTATTCTACACCGTTCACTATAGATATTTGACCTATATTTGGTCTTGGAAAGTAGTGCTTATCTTAAATATGTATATTGCTTTTTTCTATTTTGTTTGGATACTTCTGAACGGTATTTTAAGAATAAGGTTCAATACAATAAATGAAATTTTGCTATCTTCATCTATCTTTGCTATATTAGAGATCATCAAAGGCAATTTATTAGGCGGGTGGCCCGGCGGTACACTTGGCTCGGTGATCTATAGACTTCTACCATTTATCCAGGTCGCCGATCTTGGAAGTGTCTACTTTGTGACCTTGCTCATTGTCCTCATTAATTTGGGGATATATTCCATTCTTTTTGAACAAAAGGGGAATAAGCTTAATATTTTGATATTCATTGTTCTTATTCTCATATTTAATTTATTTTATGGATCCATGAGAATAAAAAGTTTCAAAATTCCTGCTGTATCCTACAAAGTATATTATATACAACCCAATATCGAGCAGCAAAAAAAATGGAATTCCCTATATCTGCTGGAAAACTTAAGAACAATAGAAAATATGCTGAAAAATGCTCATGGAGATCTCATTGTCCTACCTGAGACCGTTACACCAAATGATTTCACAAAATTTAAAAAAACAAAAGATATATTAAGCAGGAAAGGCTATTTACTCTTTGGCAGTGAATATTATTCATCAAATTATTTTTATGATTATTTTAATGTATCAAAACGGAATGCTGCATACCTAATGAATAACGGAAAGATCATTGGAACTTATTTTAAATTGAAACCTGTTCCATTTGCAGAATATTCTCCGTTTAAATTCACAAAGAAATTATTGGTAGGCAAGAATATAATTCCGGGAAATGAATATACCGTATTCAGAACGCCCGAGGGAAATTTCTCTGTTAATATATGCTTTGAATCCATTTTCCCTGAGCTTTCAAGAAAATTTGTTGAAAACGGGGCAAATATACTTCTTGATATATCAAATGAAGCTTGGTTTGAAAAGGCACCAATATCAATGGAATTATTGACGCTTTCCATTTTTCGTTCCATAGAGCTCCGCCGTGATTTCATAAAGGTATCAAATACAGGAATATCTGCCTATGTGAACAGTTACGGAAGGATCATTATGATGACCGATCTTTTTGAGAAAAAATCAGGTATTATAAATGTGAATTTAAGGAATGATAAGACCATATTCTTAAAATATAAATATTTATTGATCTACATTATTTTTTTCATCACGCTTATCATAAAATTATCAAAAAAGAAGAAGAAAAAAGTTCAGATTATCGGCAGACTGTAAATTCTTGGTTCAAAGGTTCAAAAGAATGGTACTAAGTACTAAGTCATGGTTATTGGTACTAAGTGGAGAAACTAAATACTTAGTACTGCATACTGAGAAATATTTTGTTAAAAGGTTTACCCAGCACCATAAAACTGGGCGGGGTGAAATGTTCAAAAGTTATTAATAAAGTGAATAGTAAATAGTAAATGGTAAATGGTGAAAATTGTAGGGGTCATTCCTGTAAAGGCAGGAATCTAGAAGAAAAATGGATTATCGGGTCAAGCCCGATAATGACAGAAAAAAAATATTGACATAAAGAAAAATTGCACGACATTTTTTAAATCATTTTGACAACTTTTTTGGAGGTAAAGCATATTTTTGTATCATAATAATTTTTCAAAATATCTTGACTTAAAAATAAATTATGGTATAATTACATTTATTGGGCCGCTAGCTCAGCTGGTAGAGCAACGCCCTTTTAAGGCGTGGGTCGAAGGTTCGAATCCTTCGCGGCTCACCAAGCGTCCCCATCGTCTAGTGGTTAGGACACCGCCCTTTCACGGCGGCGACAGGGGTTCAACTCCCCTTGGGGACGCCATGTATTTTTTATAAGAAGGTGGTATATGGAAAAAAAGAATTATGATACTATTTATGAGAAGATACTCTCTGCAGTTTTGAAGGTAATGTACGAAATGAGAAAGGACAGCATGTCCGGTAAAACCGAGGAATTTCAAACCAATTTTTATGATCGAGTTTATAAAGAATTGAAAAATAATGATATTGTAGATGCTCCAAGCAAAGATGATATCAATAAACTCTACGATGACCTGGATAAATTATCTCAGGAATCAGAATCTGAATAAAATAACGGGGGATTAGCTCAGCTGGGAGAGCGCCTGCATGGCATGCAGGAGGTCAGGGGTTCAAGTCCCCTATTCTCCACTTTATTTTATTTCACTCACAGGAAATTTAAGCATTTTTATTTTATTATCGTTGATAAGTTGGGGAAGATTTTCTTTTAAAGTGGAATATAGTTCATCAAGATCAGAATCTTCATTTATAAAATTTATTATAACCTTACAATAAGTATTTTTGCCACCTGTAAGTTCCTGCTGCAGATCTGAAAAGAGAGAAATATTTTTATAAATCGTTTGTCCCAATTTTTCTCCATCCAATATAATAGCATTATCTAAACCATTTGCTGCGTATACCATTAATAGATCATTAAAATAATCAGCATCATATAAAAAACAAAACAGCATCTTCATTTTATACCCCCTTATTTATTTCATTCGCTTTGGCCAGGACATTTTTGGTAAGGAACGGCCCTATGGTCTCGGTTATTATCGTTGTAAAAAGCAATATATTTATAGCAAGATTTGCTAATTCCGCTCCTTGCTCTCCAAATCTCATGAAATCTCTTTTTATTACAATTGCCAATGCCAGTGCTACCCCAATTTGCGGAATGAGTGAAAATCCAATATATTTTTTTACAATTTTTCTGGCATGTGAGATCTTTGCACCAAATGAAGCACCAAATATCTTTCCAATAGCCCTTGCAGTAAAATAGATCAAAGATATGAACCAGATCTTTGGGAACATTTTTAGATTCAAGCGACTCCCAGCCAGAACAAAAAATGCTATTAATATAGGTGGAGTAAAATTATCCAGCGTATTCTTTATCTTAAATTCTTTTTTGGGAAATTTATTAATTACAAACATTCCAAGAGCCATATTGCTGAGAAGTTCGGATAACCCGAAATAGGTTGCTAAACCGTCAACAATGAGAATGTGAGCGAGAAGATAGATAAGTAATTCCGTATCGGATCTTGTTCTCTTTATCAAATAATTCAATGATAGTGCAATAATATAACCCAAAGCAAAAGCTAAAAGGATCTTCAATAGAGGTATGACTGCTATCTTCATAAGTGAGATGGAAGCAGCACTCGAGAATATCCCTTGAGCAATAGATGAAGCGAAACCATAAATGATCAGAGCCACTGCATCATCACATGCTACAACTGCAAGTATCGTGGCAGTAAGATCTCCTCTTGCTTTGACTTCTTTAATAACGGCGACCGTAGCAGCCGGCGCCGTAGCAGAGGCTACAGCTCCTAATACAAGTGCTGTCGCTACATTTTTTGTAAATAAAAAGACGCTTATACTTACAATAATAAAGGCACCAAAAGCTTCAAAAAAAACGATGCCGATGATTGTCTTACCTAATTGCTTCAATTTGGGAAAAGAGAATTCCAAACCGATTATAAATGCTATGAATCCAAGTGCAAGATCATTTATGAGATCCAATTTTTCCAATTCCGCAGGAGAAAAGATATTCAATAAGGATTGTCCTAAGAGAACGCCTACGAAGATATATCCGGAGACAAGGGGAAAACGAATTTTCGCAACCAATTTGCCCGCAAATAAGCCGATCAATATAGCAATACCAAAAATTATAAAAGTGTTGGTTAAAAGCTGGTCAAATGTTAAATGTCCGAAAATTGCAGTCATTTATTATTCTTAATGAATTTTACCAGTTCCTCAGGAGAATCATTTAACATATGTTGAAAATTATTCTTATTTTTTGCAAAAATAACTATTTGTGCAAGGAGCTTTATATATTCTTTTTGCTGATTTCTTGGCGCTGCGATCATTATTATTACTTTGACGGGTTTATCATCAAGAGAACTGAACGGAATTCCTTCTTTTATCCTACCAATAGCAATGGAAAAATCATTAATTTCCTCAATTCTTGCATGAGGAATGGCAATGTTCAGCCCAATACCCGTGGAAAGATCTTTTTCCCTTTCAATGATTTCCTTGGTAAAAAGAGCTTTATTTCCAATATTTGCGGCATTACAAAGGTCCTCTGCCATACCACGGATAATATCGAATTTATCACCTTTTTGGATATTCCAAACAGCACTTTCTTTAATATAATCTCTTAATAGGTGGTTCATTTATAGCTCCTATAAACTATTTACTTTATTAATTATAGCACTTTTAGAGAATAATACAAACTTTTATATTAATCTCTTGCCTTAAAATATCTTGTAAAAAATGTAAAAAATGATATAATATATTAACTTTACTGAGTAGGAGATAATATGTCTATACACAAAAGTGATATTGAAATTGCTCAAGCATCAAAAATGTTACCGATTGGACAAATTGCTGAAAAACTTTCCTTATCAAAAGATGATTTGATTCTTTATGGTGAATATAAGGCAAAAGTAAAAATATCCGCTATCAATAGAATTCTTTCCAATGAAAACTCGGGGCATTTGATACTTGTTAGCGCTATGACCCCTACGCCCGCAGGCGAAGGTAAAACAATGACAAGTATCGGGCTTGCACAAGCAATGAATAAAATTGGAAAGCAAACAACTGTGGCACTTCGGGAACCGTCCTTGGGTCCAGTATTAGGGAAAAAGGGAGGTGCAGCTGGTGGTGGCTATTCTCAAGTATTACCAATGGAAGATATAAATCTTCATTTTACAGGGGACCTTCATGCTGTGGGAGTAGCTCATAATTTTATAGCTGCTGCCATTGATAATCATTTATATCATTACAATAAATTGAATATTGACCCAAGGAGAATTGAGTTCAAAAGGGTTATTGATATGAATGACAGGGCATTGAGAAATCTTGTTATCGGTCTTGGCGGGCAAAAGAACGGATATCCAAGAGAAAGTGGGTTCGACATAACAGCCGCTTCCGAGATCATGGCTATTTTATGCTTATCACTTTCATATTCTCAATTAAAAGAAAAAATAGGAAATATTTTTATCGGTTATACATTTGACCATAAGCCAGTTTTTGTAAAGGAACTTAAGATAGAAGGAGCAGTTACTGCACTTTTAAAAGAGGCATTATTACCGAATTTGGTTCAGACAATTGAAAATACACCCGCCTTTGTTCATGGTGGACCATTTGCAAATATTGCACAGGGAACAAACAGTATTTTGGCAACGAAGCTTGCGCTTCATACTTCTGATTATGTGGTTACGGAAGCCGGTTTTGGATTTGATCTTGGAGCTGAAAAATTTTTCGATATTGTATCGTCTTACGGGAATTATTGTCCCCATGCTACGGTTCTCGTAGTAACAGCTAGGGCATTAAAAATGCACGGTGGAAAATCAATAAGATTACTTAATGAAAATGATCCGGAAGCGGTTTGGGCGGGTCGCGGTAATCTTGCAAAACATATAGAGAATATGAAAAAATTCGGTATGCAGAGTATCGTTGCAATAAATAAGTTTGTCAATGATTCACCTGAGGAACTGGAAATGGTAAAGAAGATCTGTGAAGAAAATGATGTTGCATATGATATCGTTGATTATTGGGCACAAGGTAGTTCTGGTGGACTTGATTTAGCAAAGAAAGTTGTAAATATGATTGATTCATCAAAATGTCACTTTGTAAAAATGTATGAATGGGATGAATCCATAGAAATAAAAATCGAAAAAATTGCCAAGAATATTTATGGAGCAAAAGCAATTGATTATACTAATACTGCGAAAAAAAATATTAGATCCATTAAAAAGTTAGGATTTGACAAACTTCCTGTTTGCATTGCGAAAACCCAAAAATCACTTTCTGATAATCCCAAACTTTTAGGGTTGCCTAAAGATTTTCTTATTACTGTGAGGGGTGTGATCATTTCTTCCGGTGCAGGATTTTTGGTCCCCTTAACCGGTGATATCTTGAGAATGCCGGGCCTTCCCAAAGTACCTGCTGCTGAGCAAATAGATATTGATGATGAAGGAAATATTAGTGGATTATTCTAAAAAAAAGGATAAGGTTTTTTTTTATACACTTATTGTGACTCTCGGATTACTTATAATTCCTTTTGTATTCAGTTTTATTCTAAAAAACCATGAGTGGGCGGTTGATGCCTTATTTTTTGGGGGGGTATTTATTCTTATTTATTTTTTAAGAAAGATGTTGAATCTTACTCCATTTTTATTTATACTTCTTGCAATATTAGTGCTGGCACATTGTTTTGCGGTTTTCGGCTTCTTTAAAATGACCTTTTTCGGACAGGAATATGATACCTATATTCACTCATATTCTAGTGTTATTATTGCAATGATGTCATTTAATTATTTCAAAAAATTTCATTTAGGTTATTTTGAAATTGTCATTTTTGCCTTGCTCATAACATTGGGAATAGGGCTTTTTAATGAATTGTTGGAATTTGCCGGCTATAAGATATTTGGTGCAGGTGAAGGTTTTTTTTTATTAGGTCCGGGCGACATTGGGAATACAAATGCTTATGAAAATCTCATGACAGATTTTTTTAATGATTTCTACGGCAATTTGATAGGGCTTTTTCTTGCTTCAATCTATTATTTTGTAAGAAAAGGTAAAAAATGAGAATATATTCCTGGAATATAAACGGAATTCGTGCAATTGCAAAAAAAGGGCTTTTGGATTGGTTAGGCTCTGAGAAACCTGATATTTTAGGTTTGCAGGAGATCAAAGCACAACTTGATCAATTACCCGACAATTTAATATCTCCTGAGGGTTATAAATTATTTATTAATTCTGCAGAGAGAAAAGGCTATAGTGGCGTTGCCGTTTATTCAAATATTGATCCCATAAATATTGAAAAGAATTTACATATCGAGAAATTCAATTATGAAGGTAGAATGCTTATGCTTGAGTATCACAATGCCTGTATTTTCAATATTTACTTTCCCAATGGTCAAAGAGATGCTGAACGATTAAAATATAAACTTGATTTTTATGATACTTTCTTAGAATACGCAGAGAATAAGAGAAGAGAAGGCAAATCCATAATTGTTTGCGGTGATTTCAATACCGCTCATAAAGAGATCGATCTTTTCCATCCCAAGGCAAATGAAAAGCGTTCGGGATTTTTACCTATTGAAAAAAAATGGCTTGATAAGTTTATATCCTATGGCTATATTGATACATTCAGACATTTTAATAGAGAACCGAATAATTATACATGGTGGGATTATAAATCAAGAGCAAGGGAAAGAAATGTAGGTTGGAGGCTTGATTATTTCTTTATTTCAGAGGATCTTTTACCAAAATTAAAAGCTGCGAAAATTCATAATGATATAACGGGTTCCGATCATTGTCCGGTGTCCATTGATATAGATATTTAATATGAGCGAAAGGAAAAATAATTTTCAGAGAAATCTTTTTTTCATACCAATTGTCAGATTCTTAATGGTAATAGGGATACTTACTTGGTCCTATATCTTTCCAATCTATTTAAGGGATCTTGGCGCATCGGATATGACCATTGCTTTTGCTTATTCTCTTTTTGCACTAGGATTTTCAGTATTTCAAATCATAGGCGGGCATATTGCCGATTATTTTAGGAAGAAACAATCAATAATAATTTTTCAAGCTATTTTTCCAATCCTCTTTATATTTATGTCCATGGTCAAATCATATCTGGTTTTAATCCTTATATATTTTATTTATTCCATACTCATCTCTCTTCAATTTCCTATTATAACGGGATTATTAACAAATTCCGTATCAGAAAAGGATCTAAGTAAAGCTTTTGCGCGTTATCAGGCATTTTTTATAATGGGTTTTGGCATAGGCCCAATAATAGGATATTATTTATTACATTGGGGTGTTCATATCAATAATTTATTTCAGGTTTGCGCAGGATTTTTTATTATTTCATTTTTTATTGTTCTTCTTGGTTTAGAGGAACAAAGCAAGGATATTATCGTTGATACCCATGGAAAGTATAAAAAATTCAAATTAAGTAAAGCGATCATCGCTTTAATTATTATAGGCATTTTTTTCTTCTCAGTACTGCAACTATCTTTGTTCGGTCCCCTTCCTTCAATGTTCATGAACGATATTTTAAAATTAGAACCTATTAAGATCAATTATGTTTTCGGAATTGCGGGAATACTGGGAGGTATATATTCAATC